>NZ_LZGX01000011.1:0-75064 GCF_001690825.1 Gilliamella sp. Fer1-1 | reverse complement strand
TTATACAGATATGAGTGTTTAAATTATTAAATAAAATAGAAGAGTAAGCAAAGATGTGATCATGGCATAAATAGCCAACCTATCTGGCTTTATCTGTTCTAGGCGATGATTTTTTGAAAAACAATGGTATAGAAATTTGTCATATGAAGTTATAATTTAGTCAAACCTAACATGTTACATATAAATCAATAATCGTGTTAGTAACAAACATAAAAAATTAAGGAATAAAAACAATGGGAAAAAATGTGGTTCGATTAGGTGACCCAACAACACATGGTGGGTCTGTAATATCTGCATCTTCAACGGCAATCATTGAAGGCAAACCAGTTGCTTTAATTGGTGATCTTGTAAGTTGCCCTAAAAAGGGACATGGTATAAATAAAATTATCGAAGGGGCTAAAATGAGCCTTTTTGATGGTAAAGCTGTAGTTATTGATCAATGTTTATGTGAATGTGGCTGTAAAGTGCTTTCTACAATTAGCTCAGCGGTAATGGAATAAATATTATGTCTTGGCCTAAACCTACTGTTATTGATCCGCTAGAAGCACCAAAAGCATTACATCTTGGAAGATGGTTATTCTTTTTTATCCTATTAATTCTCATTACAGGCATTGTGCTTGCATTAATGTGGCCTGATAAAAACTCTTTTTTGCAATGGACGTTTTGGTTAAGTATTGCATTTATTTCGGCAGCAATAGGAAGCATTGCTGTTAGTGTTCGGTTTTATCTTTATGGTCTTGCGCAAGAAGAATATGAAATATGGCAACTTGAACAAAAACAAATTGAACAAAATTGGCAAGAGTGGGCAATGCAATCATTAATTGTTCTTAATAGTTTTTATGCTTTACCGAGTAAAATCAGCATAGACGATATTATGGAGAATAGCCAAAATCTGACTTCTCATGCAAATAAACCGTTAATTTTTAATGATGATTTTGATATGACTGGATGTGTTGAAAGCTTATTTTCTTCAATGCAAGATGTATTATCTTTACTTTCTCCGAAAGAATTTATCAATATTATCGTTTACTCGTCACCTGAATCATATGGTCTTTCTGAAAAAGATATCGATGTTGCTTATAAAAATGCAAAAATTAAACAACCTTATACGATGTCTTATCAGATTATGAGTCAAGTAGATACTGACAAGTTAATTGAGCGGATAGAAAGCCCTCAATCCTCCATACAATTAATCATTATCAATAATACTGGCTCATCGGGTTCTGCTTTCATATGTGCTTTTTTATTTACTGATAAAAAATACTATCAAGATTTAGCTATTGATATTGGCAAAAACGAAATTTTACGACCTATGATAACTCAAGATATGCCGATAGGCATTCAGCAGATGGCTGAAATGCAATCAGTAATTCATCAGGTAAAACAACTTTGGTTTTCTAATTTAGATAAAAAACAAGAAGTTAATGTTGCTAAACAGTTGGCGGAATGGGATATATCTCCTGAACTGATGTATCACTTAGAAAATATTGCTGGTAATCAAACTGAGCTATCTTATTGGCTTTCATTGGTATTGGCATGTGAAATGGTAACTAAAACAAAACAAAATAATTTAATTGCTGCAATGAACCATAATCAATGGTTATTTTCAGTTGTGACAACAATAGATAGGGAGTCGTAAATGAAAAATAAATGGAAATGGATTGGCTTAATTTTTATTATATTATTGATTGCACTATTGTTAGCGTTAGGGCTCTTTTTTTGGGGGGATTGGTTTGGCTATGCAACAGTAAGAGAAAAATCTCAATTATGGATACAAGGGATGTTATTGTTATTTGGTTTACTGCTAACCCCTATTCTTATTACAAATAGCTATAAATTGTGGGCAAAAGACAAAACTAAGCGTGAATCTCTCAATCCCGTCAAAAATAAAAAACCAAAAGAGCCACAGCCATTTGCTGAATTTTTGGATATTAAAAAACAGTGTAGATATCGTTTAGGACCATTTTGGCGTTATAAAATTTGCAAATGTTTAGTATTAGGTTTTCATTCCGACGTTGAGCTTTTGTTACCTAATTTACCAAAAGATCAGTGGCAGTTGTGCGATAATACGTTAATGGTATACGGTGGTGATATTCAAGATGAGCCAAATATACCGTGGTTGCAAGCCTTAAAAAAGCATTTTTCGCGTATTTTGCCATTTTTTACTAAACCAATAGATGCTGTTGTTTGGGTTACACCTAAACAGTACCTTGATAATAATCGCCGGCAACAATTATTGCTCGAAAAGGCTGTACTAAAATTACAAGCTCGCAAAAAGGCTTTAAAATGGTGTGCGCCACTTTATTTAGTTGCAGGGCAACAAAGCCAATGGTCACAAAAAGGGCGAATAGAACAAAGTGTTGGTTTGCTTTTTACTGAATTAAAACAAGAGGCAATGGAGCCGGTTGTTGTATCTCTTAATCAATTAGCTCAAGAATGCAGCCAACGAGGCGTGAGACAAATCAAAGATAATACCAATTATTCGTTTTTACTCAAATTAAGCCAAGACTTGGTTAAGCGCGATATTTCTAATATTAAGCGTTATTTGACTTCTTTGATTTCCTTTCCTTATTCTCCGAATGTTCGTGGGCTTTTTTTTACTCCTCACCAATCACAGACCCATGAAGAAACGTCTATTTTTGAACATTCCTTAGCAATGACTCCGACATGGCAATCTATTCGAGATGATGCCAACGCACAAATGGGTCGGCGAATGGGGATACAATGGGATATTTGGTCCTGTTATGCTGTAATTTCATTTATGGGGATAATGTGTATAGCACTATGTACTTCATATTTTCGAAATGCATCTCTCATTGATGATAGTTTTGAGCTTGTAAAGCAAGCGGACGGTTCGATTAAGAAAGATTATACCTCACGGTTACAGATACAGCATCAGTTACAACAACATCTAGAACAGTTACTTTATCGCCAAGAAAAAGGCGCTCCTTTATTTTATCGTTTTGGTTTAAATCATAATGACGAAGTGCTTAAAAGAATGTGGCTTACCTATCGTGCAACTAACTCACGTAATATTGCAACGCCACTTCATAATATCATGACTGACTATTTGACTTTATTAACCGAATTACCGCCTGGTGATTCTAGAAGGGAAAAATTGGTCGATTCAGCATATGATGTGTTAAAAGCCTATTTAATGATGGGTCGCCCAGATAAGAGCGATGGGCTTTATTTGAGTGAATTTGCCACAAAAAAATGGCGTACGCCAGAAGGTGTGAGTGATGGTGATTGGCAAAGGTTGATGCCCGACTTAGTTCGCTTTTGGGGGCAAATGCTTAACCTACACCCTAATTGGGCACAAAATAATGATGCGCGTTTAGTTAAAGATGTTAGGCAAATTTTAATTAATAAAATTGGTGTGCAAAATGCACTTAATACTCTTTATCAAGAATTGATTCAGCGAGCGAGCCAACATTATGCAAATCAAAATTTGAATCAGTTACTTGAAGGCTTAGACAGCCAAATGCTGTTTTCAACCGATGTTGAAATACCCGGCGTTTATACCCGCAAAGCTTGGGATGACACCATTAAAAGCGAAATTGCTGAAATGGCAAAATATCGCAAAGAACAAATTGACTGGGTGTTGAGTGATGGAGAAAGCGATTTAACTGCTTCGATTTCTCCTGATACGTTAAAAAAACAACTTACCGATCGGTATTTTAGTGAGTATGGTGCTGCATGGCAATATTTTCTAAATACGATACAATGGCATTCATCTAATAATGTTTCAGATGTTATTGAACAACTTACCTTACTTGCTGATACTCGGCAGTCCCCTTTAATTGCTCTAATTAATGTGGTCAAATATCAGTCTGAAGTGGCGTATTCGGGGGACGGGTTATCAGATAACTTAATTCGTTCAGCGCAAGAACTGATTGGGAATAAATCAAAAACAGGATTACCGATAAATAACGAAGCGTCAGGGCCGTTAACTGCTACATTTTCACCGGTTACTAGCTTGCTTAATAGTAAAAATACCGATGGGCTTTCTTTACAAACTTACTTATTACGTATTACACAAGTTCGCTTAAAATTACAAAATATAGCTAATAGTGCCGACCCTCAGGCCATGATGCAAGGATTAGCAAAAAGTGTTTTTAAAGGTACTTCAATTGATTTAACCGAAACACGAGATTATGGCAATTTAATTGCTGCTAATTTAGGTGAAGAGTGGTCAGGATTTGGTTATAGCCTATTTAAACAACCATTAGAACAATCTTGGCAAGTGGTGTTAGCACCCGCAGCCAATAGCTTTAATGAGGTTTGGCAAAATTATATTGTTAGCCAATGGGAAAAATCTTTTGCAGGGCGTTATCCTTTTAAAAATAGTGGTAACGAGGCATCATTAGCTGAACTTGCACGTTTTTTGCGTGCCGATACAGGCCTTATTGATAATTTTATTACCAGTGAACTAAGTGGCGTATTAGAAAAGAAAGGGGGAAGCTGGGTTGTTAACTCTGTAAATGCTCAAGGCCTTAATTTTTCGCCTAAATTTCTTGATACATTAAAATTATTTAATGAAATATCGGCAGAATTACTTGCAACAGGGGATGTGGCTTTGTCATTTGATCTGATGCCACGGAGTGGTAACAAAATTGCGCGGACTGAATTGCTGATTAACAAACAAAAAATAGATTATTTTAATCAAACCCCTACATGGAAGCGCTTCAATTGGCCTGGTGATGGATACTCATCTTACTCACAATTAAGCTGGAGTAGCGATACCTCAGGGCTACGACTTTATCAATATCATGGTGGTGATTGGGCATGGATCCGTTTGCTTGAGTCTGCATCTGTTAAACCGTTAGATTCAAGTCGCTATGAACTTATTTGGAAAACGCCTGATCACCGTAAGTTAAAATTCATTTTACGTACTCAGTTAGGTGGTGGGCCATTAACATTATTGAAGTTGCGTAATTTTACTTTACCGAAAACGGTATTTGAATAACGATTAATTAAAATAAAATGTTGGATTATTATTATGTTTAGCCAATTACTAAGCCGTTTTTTGGGGCAACAAGCTCCTAATGAGTCAGTGAAAGTAGAATTAAATCAACATTGGGATAATTGGTTACAGCCAATTACGCCCGATAAGCCTACAGGAGAAGACCTAACATATCACGATACGTTTCAAAATATTAAAGAAGAGATCACAAAATTATCAGGGATTGATTACTCTCTGATTGTTACGGAAAGTGAAACAATATTAAAACAACATAGTAAAGATATCCGTGTTGTAACTTATTATTGTTTGGCTCGTTTATATATAGATGGTGCTGAGGGGTTTGCTGATGGTGTTGAGCTGTTAGCTGGATTATTAGATAAATTTGGCTCATCAATTTATCCTTCACGGCAAAATATCCGTAAAAACGCGATAGAATGGCTTGCTAATGCAAAATTTATTGATCAGCTTACTCACTTGCAACCTTTATCTGAGCATTGTTTGACGCGTATTATTGTTGCATTAAATCAAATTGATCATTGCTGCCAAAAGTTATTTGTTAGCGATAATCCTGATCAATCTATCGATCCTCCTAACTTATCTGCATTAGTTCACTTTTTTAATAGTGGTATAAATCAATCGGTTAAACATTCCAGTGTAGAAAATACAGCTTCAGCTACGCCGGTTTCTTCTCCGCAGCAAGAACCAGCTAAAAATATAACCGAAATAAAGATCAGCTCTCAACGTGATGTACTCGATCAGGCTCGTAAAATGGCCTCTTTTTTACGTGAAAAACCAGAAGGGTACCTTGCTGCTGGTCGTTTTTTACGAGTGCTTAGGTGGGATACGGTTATTGATTTGCCGCCCGCTGATCATAGAGGAAAAACGCGATTACCAGCACCAAGAACAGAGCTTAAACAACATATTAGCCGTTTAATTCTTCAACAACAGTGGACAGAACTTTTTGAGCGTGTTGAAGCGGCTTTTATGGAAAGTGCTAACCATTTCTGGTTAGACTTGCAACGAGCAACGGTAATGTCGCTACAAAAAATGGGAGAGCCTTATCAATCATGGGCTGATATTTATTTAACGGACATTGGTTTAATGTTAGAACGGCTAAATGGTATTGAGCGCCTATTTTTTGAAAATGGTATGCCATTTGCTGACGATGAAACATTAAACTGGATTGCAAATAATGCTCGCATTCATCATTTAGATGAAGGTGACAGCATGGTACCTATAGCTGTATCTGGCGAGAATGATTGGAACGAAATTGAAAAACAAGCTCTTGAGCTTGCTCATGCTGAAAACTTAGAAAAAGCATTTTATTGGCTACAAAATTTGCCATTACTGCGCTCTCCTAAACAACGATATTTGTTGCGCTATACTCAGGCGAGAGTGGCAGAACAGCTTGGTAAACAAGATATTGCATTAAACTTATTAATTGGGCTAAATAATCAACAGCAGTCTTTAACTTTATTACAATGGGAGCAGGAATTATTATTTGATGTTAAGCGATGTTTATTGCGTTTAATTAAGCAAAAAAATAAATCCAAAGAGATAATAAAGCCACATTTATTGGAGTTAAGAGAGTTGTTACAGCAAGAGCTAACCGAACTCGATCCAGCTAGAGCATTAAGTATGATGTAATTTTATAAACTATAAAAAATAATCAAACTAACGAATATGAAAATAAAGAGATAAATAATGGATGATCTAATTTTACGTTATTACGAATCTGAAATGCGCTACTTGCGAGAAGCTGGAAAAGAGTTTGCTAAAATTCATCCTGATAGAGCAAGCCAACTTAATTTAGATCGAGTTGGTGATCGCGATCCTTATGTGGAGCGATTATTTGAAGGTTTTGCCTTTTTAACGGGGCGATTACGCCAGAAGATTGATGATGATTTGCCTGAACTTACCGAAAGCTTAGTTAGCTTACTTTGGCCTCACTATTTACGGCTGATTCCGTCATTATCTATTATTGAGTTGACGCCAAATTATGAGTCTTTATCTCGCCCTGAAGTTATCCCGATGGGGTTGCAAGTGCAAACAGAGCCACTTGGCCCGACGGGCACAAGATGCCCATATCGTACGACGCAAGCGGTGAAGCTACAACCTATGAACATCAGCCAAGCCAAACTTGGCATCCATCATGATGGCCGTAGTATGATTACGCTTCGCCTAAGTTTTAGTGCGTTAGCCGATTTTGAACAACTTGACTTATCTCAACTAAGATTATATTTGAATGCTGATGGGCCAATTGCATCAACATTACATTACATGTTAACCCAACAAGTTGCATCAACACATTTTCGTTATGCAAATCGACCGGGAGAGCGTATAAATTTCCAAGGAAAAATAACACCTGTTGGTTTTGGTGAAGATGAGCGATTGTGGCTAAAACCCGATAATGCTTTTGCTGGATATCAACTTTTATTAGAGTATTTTGCTTTTCGCGAAAAATTTATGTTTGTTGATTTGCATGGGTTAAATGCTTGTGAGCTCTCGAAAGAGTGTAGCTACATAGACATTGAACTATTGCTTAACCAAGCTTGGCCAAGTGATATGCCTTTTGACCATGGTAATATTCGTCTGCATTGTGTACCTGTCATTAATTTGTTTGAGATGGAAGCTGATCCTATTGTTGTTAACCAATTAGAAAGTGAATATCTGCTTCGCCCATTATTGCTCCAAGATGGGCATGTTGAGATTCATTCTGTCGAACATGTAGAAGCTATCACTCGTAATGGACGTTACCATTATGTGCCTTTTACCAGTTTTAAACATCGAGGTGGTATGTTACGACATGATGCACCAGAAAGGTATTATCATACTCGAGTTCGTAAAGGTGCATCAGGTTTGCATGATACTTGGTTAATTTTGGGGGGCAAAACTTGGGGTAAAGATGAGGAGCTTGAGGCCGAAACGTTATCATTACGAGTAACGGGTACTAACGGTATGTTACCACGTAAAGCATTACGTAATGCTCGAATTCATGAGCTGTGCTATTCTCAAAACAGCATATCTAAAGTACAGAATTTATGTTCTCCAACATTACCTTGCTATCCACCAACAGAAGATCGTTTTTATTGGCGAGTATTATCTCATTTAGCACCTAATTATTTGTCATTAATGAATGCCGAAGTGTTACGTGGGACACTTGCTTTGTATGATTGGACCGATAACGAATTAAATCGTCGGCGTTTAGAGGGGATAGTAGAAGTATCCCACCGAATGATTAAACGTATTGAAAAAGGGATGTTACAGCGAGGAATAGAAATTGAGGTGACAATTAACAGTTACCAGTTTACAGGTGAAGGTGATGTGATGCTTTTTGGTGAGTTGTTACACCAGTTTTTTGCATTATATGCCGATGTTAACTTATTTACACAATTAGTGATTATTCTTTTACCAACAGGAAATAAAATTGTATGGCATCACAGCAAAGCATCGAAAACAGCCCTTTAATGCAGGCGCTTGAAAAACAACTGCCAAAATTGAATTTTTACCGTTTTTGTCAGTTAATTGAACAAATTTATGCAGATGGGCCGGTGTTGGGTAAACATGAAACGCCAGTAGCGGATCCTTTGCGTTTTGCGCCATCAATAGACATGTCTTTTCCTGCAAGTGAGCTTAAATATATAGAGAGAGCGCCTTATATTAATCGGCCAGCCACAGTTAGAACTCGATTTTTAGGTTTGTACGGTGTTGATGCAGTATTACCACTAGGTTTACTTGATAATATTATTCGTCGTGAAGAAAATTACCAAGCTATGACAGACTTTTTAGATATATTTAACCATCGTATAATAACGCAGTTTTATCGAATTTGGTTGAAATATCATTACCCAGCAAGCTTTTTAGATGGTGGAAAAGATCCAATATCACTATCTTTACTTGGATTAACAGGATTCGGTATAAAAGGGGCAACAGAACAAGTTGGTACCCCATCATCGCGTTTTTTAGCATTATTAGGTTTAATTACACAAAAAACGCGCACCGCAGAAGGAATAGTCGGGTTAGTTCGTGTATTAGTCAATGATGCAAAAGTTGTTGTAAGTGAGTTTTTTCCTGTCTGGCAATCAATTGATAATCCTGCTCGGCTAGGAAGCAAAGGGAGACAAAGAGCAGCTTTAGATGGTGGTGCTATATTAGGATCTCGCTTTAAAGAGTGCAATCAAACCGTTCATATCGCAATTACGCCGCAACACGAAAACCAAATTGCAGATTTACTTCCTGGAGGGCAACTATATCGCGACCTGTTGGCTTTGTTACGCGCTTATTTAGGTTATCAAGTTGATGCTAAAATGACACTCTATATTCAACGCCAATTTTTACCTCGTAGTCAATTGGTATCTAAAAATAGTCGATTAGGACAAACAGCATCATTTAATAAAAAAACAGTAAATGCTAAATCGGTTCCAGATGAAGTCGCTATAAATTTAGGGTATTATTCTGGAATTAGTTATGCAGCATAATATAAAGAAAGGAAATAAATATGAGAATAATGAATATATTGATTGCTATTTTATTAACTATATGGCTAACAGGTTGTGGTATAGCACAAAGAGTCTCGGAAAAGGCTGCTGATTTAAGTAACTCTATTTTTACATGGGATGTGAGAACATTACATTTAGATATTACAGCAAGATCTGAATTAAATATGGATGATGATGGTCACTCTTCACCTGTTGTGATTCGTATTTATCAATTAAAAGAAACTGATGCTTTTAATAGTGTTTCTTATCAAGAAATAGTTGAGCAAGATAGTGATGCATTAAAAGAGTCGATGATTGAAAGTAAAGAAATTGTATTAAAACCAAATACTGCTAGTTCCATTGATGTTTCATTTGATCAAAAGGCCAAAGCGGTTGGTATTGCAGCTCTTTATAAAGAGCCAAACTTAAATGAAGATAATTGGCGACTTGTTTTAAAACGAGGAGATTTAAACATTACAAAGCCACGCGAAATAATAGCAAGTCAATATACAATCAAATTGGTGGATGAAAAATAAATGGGTGCATCGTTGTATGACCAACTTTATGGTTATTTTCAATCAGGTATAGCAGTTGATGATGTGGCTGAAAATGAACAAACAATTATCAGCGTGATGGATAATATCGAACGTATTTTAAATAGCCGAGCTGGTGCTATAAAGCACTTGCCAGACTATGGATTACCTGACATGTCAACAATCTTTCAGGCTTTGCCATCATCAGCTTATGTTTTAATGAGAGCGATTGAACAAGCATTGTTAAAGTATGAACCAAGACTTGCATCGATCGAGGTTAACATTGCTGAAGAAAGTAATGATACAATGGTGCTTGGATATGAACTTGTTTGTTATTTTAAAGAAGGAGGGCTAGTTAAGTATGGAACTTATTTTATGCCTGATGGCAAAGCACATCTAAAATATACACGAAAAGGCCACCATTACAAATACTCCTAAGGATTAGCTTGTGTGGATTTTACCTATCAATACAAACACAGGCTGGCAAAGATGCTGTAAAACCTTTATACTAACGGGATAAAGGTTTAATACGATGATCAATAATCATATTGATTCATCCCCCGTTCTTTAACATCATCAATTGGAAGAAAACTATGCATCCGATGCTGAATATCGCTATCCGTGCTGCTCGTAAAGCAGGGAATGTTGCCATTAAGGCTTATGAAAACCCAAGTTCAATCGAGATTGAAGCCAAAGGCACTAATGATTTTGCTACTAATGCTGATCGTGCAGCTGAAGCTTTGATTATTGAGACAATCAAAAAAGCTTACCCTGATCATACTATTATTGCTGAAGAAAGTGGTTTGGCGAAAGGGAATGATGCTGATACGCAGTGGATAATCGATCCAATTGATGGTACGACTAATTTTATCAAAAATATTCCGCATTTTGCTGTGTCAATCGCTGCCCGAGTTAAAGGTAAAACCGAAATTGCTGTGGTTTATAACCCAATGAGTAATGAGTTGTTTACCGCCGCTCGTGGTAAAGGTGCTCAGCTTAATGGTTATCGTATTCGTGTTAGTAATGCCAAGGATTTGGAGGGCAGTGTGCTTGCTACTGCGTTCCCATTTAAAGCGAAACAATACAGCGATAGCTATTTTACTGTTTTACAAAAATTGTTTGTTAAATGCGGTGATTTTCGCCGTGCTGGCTCGGCTGCGTTAGATCTTGCTTATGTTGCTGCTGGTCGTTTAGATGGTTTTTTTGAAATTGGTTTAAAACCGTGGGATATCGCAGCCGGTGAGCTTATTTTGCGCGAAGCTGGTGGGGTTGTTACTGATTTTGCAGGCGGTAATAACTATATGGTTTCTGGTAATATTGTGGCGGGTAACCCTCGTGTTGTTAAAGATTTATTGGTTTCTACCCAAAACGAATGGCCAGAAAATCTTCGTAATTAACCTTCCTTTGTTTTCCTAAAGCAGGGTTAATCTTACCCTGCTGTTTTATGCTTATTTTCGTGAACCCTTTTTTATTTTAGGTATATACTAGATTGCCAATAACATAAATAATAAGTGGGGGATGCTTTGAATGAAAACTGTCCAATACAATTTTATTGTCGAAGAAATGAGCTGTGCATCTTGCGTTGGGCGCGTTGAAAAGGCACTCAAGAAAATAGATGGTGTGATTGATGTTAGCGTTAACCTTGCTACCGAAATAGCAACGGTTAATGCTAATGCTTCTGTTAAGCTGGAAGCATTAATGTCGGCAGTGGATAAAGCTGGTTATCATGCGGTTGAAATTACCGAATCAACGGATAAGCAAAAAAAATCTAAAAGACAATCATCTATATATCCAATTATTATTGCTATTATTTTTGCCATTCCTTTTGTCTTCCCTATGTTATTAGCTTTGTTTGGTTTGAATTTGATGATGCCAGCTTGGTTGCAATTGGTTATTGCATCTATAGTGCAATTTGGTTTGGGGGCAAAATTTTATCGAAGTGCTTTTAATGCGGTTAAAGCGTTGTCAGGCAATATGGATTTACTGGTTGCTATCGGCACTAGTGCGGCGTATGGGCTGTCAGTTTATCAATTTATAACGGGAAATACTGAACATCTTTATTTTGAGTCTTCAGTGGTGATTATCACCTTAATTTTGGTGGGAAAATGGCTAGAGTCAAGCGCTAAACATCAGACCACACAAGCGATTGAAGCACTTTGTGCTTTAAGGCCGGATATCGCCTTAGTTAGGCGAGGTGATCAGGAAGTAAGTTTACCAATAAGCCAAGTTAAAGTTGGTGATATTGTTATTGTTAAACCTGGTGATCGTATCGCGGTTGATGGCATTGTGATAGAAGGTGAATCAAGTAGCGATGAGTCGATGTTAACTGGTGAGAGTTTGCCTGTCAATAAAATGGTTAACGATGTAGTTACTGGTGGCACGATTAACGGTGAAGGATTATTGATTGTTAAAGCGACCGCCATTCTGGCCGATTCAACACTATCGAAGATTATCGAAATGGTTGAATCAGCTCAGGCAAAAAAAGCGCCGATTCAACGCATTGTTGATCGCATTAGTGCGATTTTTGTGCCGATGATTTTATTAATTGCACTTATTACGTTATTGGCATGGGGAATAATATCGCATGATTGGCAACAAGCATTACTTTATTGTGTTGCGGTGTTAGTGATTGCTTGCCCATGTGCTTTAGGGCTGGCAACGCCAACAGCCATTATGGTGGGTACTGGAGTAGCTGCTCGTCATGGTATTTTATTTAAAGATGCCGAAGCATTAGAAACACTGCACAGTATTAATACGGTCGCATTTGATAAAACAGGTACTTTAACCATGGGCAAACCTGAATTAGTCGAAATGGATATTATAAGCAGCGAGACGCCCGAGCAAATTTTGTCGATTGCTGCATCATTGCAAGCGGGTAGTGAGCATCCACTAGCTAAGGCGATTTTAAGTAAAGCAGGAAAGTTTCGTTATGCGCAAAATATGACTTCAGTAACAGGTTCAGGTGTAATGGCTACCCTTGATAATACCGAATATTATTTAGGAAGTTTGCGTTGGATGAAGTCATTAAACGCTTATTTTATGAATATGGATGATAAAATTAGCGAATTAACTAACAAAGGTTATACCGTTTCATTTTTAGCTAAACAACAGTTAGAAGGCAATGTAGTGATTTTGGCGGTATTAGGCTTTGCTGATACGATTAAAGATGAAGCCAAAAGTGCAATTGATGCGCTTCATCAACTACATGTTAATACGGTAATGTTAACTGGTGATAATCAGAAAGCAGCAAATTATGTCGGTGATCAGTTAGCTATTGATCGAGTTATTGCTGAAGTATTGCCTCAAGACAAAGCAAATTATATCTATCAATTACAGAAAGAAAGCTATACACAAGCCAATAATCAAGTGGCTATGGTCGGGGATGGTATTAATGATGCGCCTGCTTTGGCTGCTGCCGATATCGGTATTGCTATGGGAACGGGCACCGATGTGGCAATGCATGCAGCAAGTATTACGCTGATGCGAGGCAATTTATTTTTAATCGCTGATGCGATTGATATTTCGCGTCGAACTTATAATAAAATCAGGCAGAATTTATTCTGGGCATTTGTCTATAATTTGATTGGTATTCCATTAGCGGCGCTAGGTTATTTAAACCCAATGATTGCTGGCGCAGCGATGGCGTTAAGTAGTGTGAGTGTGGTTACCAATGCATTATTACTCAAACGTTGGAAGGCCAAGAGCGGAAAATAAATCGTATAAAGTTGGTGGTAGCATAAGGAGGCTAATGGCCTCCTTTATTATTCGTTATCATTAATCAATTCAATAAATTCGTATAAATGTTGTTAAAATATTTTAGCTTATGTCTATGTTTAAGCATCAATACCGCAATAGGCTATTTTGCTTTTGTCAGTTGCTTACTCAGCTTTTTTAGGGTGATATTTATCTAACATCATATTGCTGAATTTATTGTTTGGGTCTAACTGTGCTTTAAGTTTAAAAAAACGTGCTGCTTGTGGGTAGGCACGCTGAAACTGTTCAGCTGTTGCATGCAACTGATAGGGTAAATAATAGCTACCATTGTTTGCTAGTGCGGCGTCTATTAGTTCTCGAGTCCAGATGCCTACTTGTTTTTTGCTGTTTTCATCAGTCGCTTGCTGATAATAAATAACAAAAGCGAACACTTCAGTTTTAGCCCATGCTAGTAGCGAGCCACTATCTGGCTTAGCATGACGAATCGAAATATTGATGACATTAGCTTGATGTTTTTTCAAAATAGCAATGAGTTCTGGGTAAAAATCATCAAATCGTTCTATTGGGATAAAATATTCTTCTAGTGCGTAACTTTTGTCTTTATTGGCAATAGGCTCTAAATTAGATACATCGTAGCTTGCTTCATAGTTACGCCACATGACAGGTTGTTTTGTGTAATCAACTTCATCATATAATTTACGCAACTGTTTGCCCAAAGTTGATGAGGTGACGATTTTTATTTTTTGTTCCTGAGTCCGCGAGTATTGTGTATTAGGTTTTAACCTGTCTAAAATAGTTAATGGCTCTTGAGTTTGTTTAAATGTAACGGCGCGGACTGTTTCAAAATCAGGTGGATACATTACTGAGTTGTGGAATATTGCACTTTTGTCAGAACGAATATGTTGAGTAAAATACGAGTAATATTTTGTTATTGGCATGACTTCGCTGATGCGCTTAACTTTAACATTATCAACAAGTTGCAATGTGACTTCAGTAATAATTCCTAAACCGCCATAACCACCAATTGCGCCATAAAATATATTTGAGTTTTCTTTTGGGCTGGCGATGACTATTGAGCCGTCAGCCAGTACAATTTTGAATTTTTCTACTGATAGTATTATAGGGCCTTCCCCAATATAGCGACCATGCACATTAACACTGAGTGATCCACCAATGCTAAAATTGGCATAACTTTGCATAATTTTCACTGATAAGTTGTAAGGATCAATCAATTCTTGCACTTGGCGCCAGTTGGCACCTGATTCAATGGTTAAAAGTTTTTGTTCAGGATTAAAATCAATCACATGGTTAAGTTTTTTGGTATCTATCTGGATTGCCCCTGTTATTGCAGTTTGTCCACCCATGCTGTATTTGCCACCAGCTATACTGATTGGACCCGAGGCATTTTTAACCAGTTCAGCAACTTGTTGGGTGGATTCAGGCTGAACAATAGCCGCGACTTGTACTGGTGTCATGCCTGTCACATCATTGACAACAACAGCTTGCGTTTTTAATGGTAGTAACAGGCAAAGACAGCAGCTTAATAAATGTAATTTTTTCATCATAATTTAATATCTAATTGATATATAATCAAATAATTGATTCTATCTGATTACAAAGAATTCATCAACAAAGGTAAGGTCTAATGTTGTCAAATAGTGATAATAACCAAGATACATTTCATCTTTATAAATTTTTAAGCACATTTGAAAAACAGGTTCAGTATAATCTCCCGTTAAAATTACACTTAGACTTTCTTGAAAAGTTAGTGTTTGGATATCTTGCTTCGTATTAAGCTCTAATTCGGTGTAGTTATTATTAAGAATGTGCGTTAAGCTTGTCATGGCGAGTTTTTTTAACTTACTATGGATTAATTCAATATCTGTAGATTTTAGATAATCAGATAGAAGCATCTTGGTGATAAATCCTAATATTTTCTGATAATCATATTAACCTTAATTGCTGTTATTTATTTAACTAAGCTATATTGGCTTTAACAAATATGATTATTTTAGCTAATCTTTTAAATATATTATTGTTTTGCGTATCAAACTTTATCGATAAAACCTATAAGCCATTATTGATGAGTTTGAAACCGATTTGTGCGCCTTTTCCTTGTTCTGTGACAAAAGCGCCCACCGCACAGATAAGCTGTTCATTATAGTAAACCATTGGGATTCGTGTTCGCATCCACGGTGGAATATGATGTTCTTGCCATAGTTTTTTTATCGCTCTTGAGCCTTTTCTATTAACAATCTGTAGTTGCCCTTGAGCATGAAATCGAACGGTCACTTGCTCATCTGCATGGGGTAAACGGCAAGGTAAAGGGGGGTGATAATTCACCTGTAATTGCCCCACATTATCAGGGAGTGTTAACGGCAACGTTAAATCCCAATTAAGCATTTGCGATTCAATGTTTTGGTATAATGGCAATAGATAAAGCTGGTTTTGATAACGACGGATTTGTTTGTTATGTAATATAAATTGGGGATTGGCATCTTCTTTAGCTAAAGCAACGGTTTGCCAAATTAAGGCGAGTTGCTGTTGGCTTGGCATGTTGATTTGTTGCGATCGAAACCACATGCGTAAAATGGCATTACGTTTATATTCTGAATAGCCAAATAATGGTGTTAAACACAATTGCCCTTGCTCGGTTGTGGCTTGTTTAAAATCAGCCAATAATAATTCATTAATTAATGCTTCTTGTTGCTGGCATAATTCAGCGCTGCGAGCCACCATTTGCGAAAAATGTGGCCAACGTTGGTTAAGGTGTGGTAATACCTTTAAGCGTAAAAAATTGCGGTCGTAGTGATCATCTTGGTTACTTTCATCTTCTATCCAGTTAAGCTGATGATGTTTAGCATAAGCTTCAATTTGTGCACGTGTAATGGTTAGTAGTGGTCGAAGATGGTTGCCGTTTTCAATCGGCATTGCAGATAAGCCAGTTGGGCCACTGCCACGTTTTAGCGCTAAAAAAAAGGTTTCGCACTGATCATCAAGATGTTGTGCGGTGCACAAGGTTTCATTATGATGTAAATGGTGATAAATGGCTTGGTAGCGTGCATTTCTGGCTTGTTCTTCAATATTGCCTGCTTGTTGATCAAGTTTGACTTTTTCAATAATTAATGGCACTTGCCAAATTTGGCATTGTTGTTGACAATGTGCAGCCCAGTTATCAGCGTTTGCACTTAAACCATGATGAATATAAATTGCTCTAAGTTGTAGATGTGGTAACTGTTGCTTTAAATTGACTAATGCTTGCATTAATACGGTCGAATCGATGCCACCACTAAAGGCAACGAGTAGCGATTGTCGGCCATTTAGGTGTGGTAAAATAGTTTGTTCAACCATGCTGTCGATTTGTGTTTGGCTTTGATGGCTCATCTGCTATCCATTTCTACTAATTTATGCTTATTTATACCAAGCTTTGTAACGCATTCACTTTATTTTTATGTCGTTCGATTCTATCTAGGCCTGCGGCAAGATCAGCAATTAAGTCATCAGGATCCTCAAGACCAATATGTAATCGGATTAATGTACCTTTAAAATCAATCCCCGATACTGGACGTATTTTGGCAAGATCTTCTGGTTGATTAGCTAAAATTAATGATTCAAATCCGCCCCATGAATAAGCCATGGAAAAGTAGGTCATGTTATCTAAAAAATCAGATAATTGGACATCGCTTAAATGTTCTTTAAGGACAAATGAAAATAGACCACTGGCACCACTAAAATCGCGTTTAAAAAATTCATGCCCTTTGCAACTTTCTAATGCTGGATGATTGACGGTTGCCACTTTAGGATGATTGGCTAACCAATTTGCCACTTTTAAGCTGCTTTCGTGATGTTGCTTGAGCCTAATTGCTAGGGTTCGTAATCCACGCGTTGCCATATAGGCAGTATCGGCATCACACATCTGTCCCATTAAATAAGATCGTTCACGTAACTTATCCCAACAACGTTGGTTGGTAACCGCGGTACCTAACATGGCGTCTGAGTGACCAATTAAATATTTAGTGCCAGCTTGAATTGAGATATCAACGCCGTGCGCTAACGCTTTGAATAACACGCCGGCTCCCCAAGTGTTGTCCATCATAATGACGATTTCAGGATTCACACTGCGAATGGCTTTAACGATTGCTGGCACATCTTGGACTTCCATCGTAAGTGAGCTTGGTGATTCTAAAAATACAACTTTAGTATTGGGTTTGATATATTTGCTAATATCACTCCCCACTAGTGGCGAAAAGTAATCGGTTTCTACTCCAAAATCTTTTAATATATGTTCACAAAATTCTTGAGTAGGTTCATAACTGGCTTCAGATACAAGGATATGATCGCCATTTTTCACAAAAGCTAAAATGGCATTAGCAATTGCTGCGGCCCCACAAGGATAAAGGTAGCAACCTGCACCGCCTTCAATTTCGGTCATGGCTTCTTGTAGGGCAAAATGGGTTAATGTGCCACGGCGCCCATAGAATAGAGCCCCTTTTGCTCGATTTTCTGTGGCTTCTTTTTTGGCTTCTATTGAGTTAAAAACCAGCGATGAAGCTCGCTGAATAACAGAATTTACCGCTCCTTGGGTGTAGCGAGTTTTTCGACCAGCATGAACTAATTTTGTTTGTAAAGACATGACGCATCCTTAGTGATCTGATAAATTTCGATAACAGTTAGCATAGCATGCTGTTAAAATAGTAAAAAATAATTTTTGTTTAAACTGGCTTATCCAACATGTTAATTGCCCAACTTGCCCATTTAGATACAGCAGAAGTGAATTATTCACTACTGTCACCACAAGTCATTAATGATGCTCAATTATTAAATGGTGCACGGAAAAAACAGTTTTTAGTTTGTCGATCAATTTTAGCGAATTTACTTAAACAATATTGTCAAATTGCTAATTTGCCGATGATGATCATTGGTGATAATCGCCGTCCCTGCTTTTTAGAGCCACATCTTCCTGATTTTAACATCAGCCATAGCCAAGATTGGGTCGCGGTTGCGATATCGTTAAATGGCAAGGTAGGGCTTGATATCGAAGTTGCTCGGCCGCGTCACAATTATGTAAATGTCGCCAAAAATTTTTTTGCTGATGAAGAATATCAATGGATGCTAAAACAAAGCGATACATTAACCGCCTTTTGGCAACTTTGGACATTAAAGGAATCTGCGCTGAAATTATATGCTAAAGGCGTTTGGCAAATAAGATCGGTAAAAGTAGATATTGAAAACCAGTTAATTCACGCCCCATTTGGACAGGACTTTTATTATCAGTATCAACAAATTGGCGATATTCATCTTTCTGTTAATTGTGATGCACCGATTAAGCAATTGGTATTGCAATCGTAAAGGATAGAACGTTACTACGTGGTTAATATGGCAAATAGATATCATTATTGGTTATACCTTAAATTTTATTTGATGGGCTACCCCAAAATGGACAAATATCACTTCTATGATATAAATAACAATCATAGAACAACTCATTATAGTCAAAACACTTAGTAGAGCTTAAACAATAGGTGGGGAATTATGCCTTATCTCATGCCCCTCTTTCATTAACTGAAAATCGCTAACCATTTTGGTGCACGTTTAGTCGTATTAAGCTTAGTGCACGATATCAGGCATATAGGGCTATGATGTGTCAGAAAGAACAATAAATCGACATGGTAAAAAATCAGTCAGAAAACATATTGATTTTATTGAAGTTTTTATTGTGCCTATTTTAGGCTTCAATATTACGCCAGAATATTGAAAAATATTTCAAGTTAGATAACGATAGTGGGTTTTTAATCTGCATCTTCAAAGTAATCGCTATCAATTTGCTTCATTTCATAAACCTGTCTTGTTGAACGCCCACATTGTAATCAATCATTAATTCAGCCAATCTAGCACCATTAATTAAAATGATTTTTACATCTAAATGTTTAAACATAATTTCTTGCCGAGAATATCTTTTTACAGGTATTGATAGTCCCGTGAGTTTTACACAGGTATTTATAACGATAAATTTCAAATAGTTAACTATATTTTATTTTGGTTTATAACGTTGCAACTCCTTAGACCAAATAAAATCTTGATGCCAAGTTGAGTTTACTTGTTTAACGCGGATATCATAATAACCATCTGTTTGGTGTTTAAGTAACATTAGAATGTTTTTTTCCTCGCTGATCGTATGTTCACGAGTACGATCTTTATGCCATGCACCAGCTGTATCTTTATAAAAATACATTGGCTCAGAAAATATATTTATAATCTTTTCCCCTTTAATCATGAATAATTGCAATGCTTGAAAAAAAGCACCTCCGCCTGAATAAGTTTCCATAAAATGAGCTCTCACTCCAAATACTAATGTATCTGGTGCTATGCGATAATTTGCCAAATCAAATTCCTTGTACGACTGTGGCGGTACAGGACCATCTTCGTAAATCGCTGGGCTGCCTAGATTGCTATTTTCCCAAGAAACTGGTTGTTCAATTAACCCGCTACGAGCAATAGGAGTAAAAATATTGTTTTGCCATTTAAATACACCAAGATAAAATTTTTTGGCTTGCCATAAATCAGAATCCTCTGAACACGTTGTATCTTGGTATTTTTGGGCAGATTTAGCACCTTTTTTATTTCTAGCAAAACAAGCCATACCTACATAAGTATTATCGTCACCCCAAGCTTTAGCGCCAACAAGTGTGACTAATGATAAATCTTCTTCAGGAGCAATCCAATTTAGGTAAGCGATTTTATCTATATTATCTGGTAAAGCCCCAAACTCGTTAATTGATTCTAAACCTTGTACTTGCTCTGCAAAAAATTGCTTACCTTCTGAATATTGAATGGCATTTGGTACTTCCCCAAGGCTTTGTACGGTTTTAGCATAAACTAAATGCATGCTAAAAAGTACACATAAGCTAAAAAAGATCTTTATTTTTCTCATAACATTTTCTTTATTTAGTATTTGTTTATCTTTTAAATTAGATATATATCTTGTAAGATTTTTTTATTGTTATTATCCAATTGGTATTCTTGTGCCAGCCAATTATCAATCGTGTTATAACGTTGTTTGATTGCGTTAATGGCGGCGTTTAAGTACTCTTTTTTAGCCGCAAAAATCACTTTATGGTTTTCAAACTCTTCAGCCGTTACTTTATGTTTGTATTGACTTAATAGATTTTCTCGATAATCCGATAAAAGCTCTTCAGTCAATAAGTAATCTTGCATGATAGTTTCTTCACTCACACCTAAAGCAAATAACGTTAGCGCAACGCCAACACCTGTGCGATCTTTACCTACGGCACAATGTTGTACTAATGGTTTTCCTTGTGCGTTAAGTAACGTTGATGCAAGTTTTTGATAGGCAAGATTATTAAAAGGAAGTAGCTGATAAAGTTTAATCATAAAATCAAATGGTGAGCTTTTTTTAAGCGTTAATGGATTATTTCCTATTTCACTTGTTAAACTTGCTGTGACGGTATCGTTTAAAGGGTTAGCGGGTACATTAATATACTGAGTATTTTGCCATAATTTATCGGGATTCCGTGTAATTTCGTCATTATCGCGATAGTCCAAAATATAATGCAGATTTAATTCATCACATAAAAAATTTTGCTCTTCTGGTGTAATAAGTGAGAAGGCACCTGAACGGTATAACATGCCAGAGCGAATTTGGCGACCATCGATTGTTTTAATACCGCCTAAATCGCGAAAATTAATTCCATTTTTTATTGGTACAATACAATTCATGACTAATCCTTATTTATGCTTAACTTTACTTGCTATATTAACATGTTTCTGATTAGAATTAATCCATTGTTTCCGCTTCATAAATGATTAAGGTACTTACTATGTCAATGTTATCGATTTTGCTTTCTAATCAACAGGCTCCAACCCAGTGGGGAAAAGACGCACTGCTGAGCTTCTCAGATAATACTATTACTATTCACTATAAAGCTGAACGTCGTTTGGATATGATTCAACGTGCAGGGCGAAAGCTAGATAGCCAAGAAATCAATTCGGTTAAGTTAGTTGGCGAAGATTGGGATCTTGAAGCTTGTTGGCATTTTTGGTTAGGTTATCGTAATGCTAAAAAAAGCGCTGAAGTAATTGGGCCAAAACTTGATACTAAAGACGAACAAGAATTGGAACATCGCTTAGAGATTATTGATTGGTGTCGGGATATTGTTAATGAGCAAGCCGAGACATTAAGCCCTGTTGAGTTAGCGGTAAGAGCAGCTAAGTTAATTAGTACTTACTCGTCTGATGTTGATCATAGAATTATTTCAGGCGAAGCTTTAAAAGAACACAATTATATGGGGATCTATACGGTAGGTAAGGGATCGGATAGGCCTGCCGCTTTTCTTGAACTTGATTATAATCCGACTAAAAACCCTAAAGCGCCAATTGTTGCTTGTTTAGTCGGTAAAGGTATTACCTTTGATTCTGGTGGTTATAGCTTAAAACCAAGTAGCTTTATGGAATCAATGCGTGCTGATATGGGAGGCGCTGCACTAGTAACGGGTGCTTTAGCCTTGGCGATTGCAAGAGGGTTAAATCAGCGTATCAAGCTTTATTTGTGTTGTGCCGATAATTTAGTGAGCGGTAATGCATTTAAATTAGGCGATATTATTCATTACCGTAACGGTAAAACGGTAGAAGTTAATAACACCGATGCTGAAGGACGACTTGTGTTAGCTGATGGTTTAATTTGTGCCGATAATGACAAACCACATTATATTATTGACTGCGCAACCCTTACAGGTGCGGCAAAAATTGCGGTGGGTAATGATTATCAATCATTACTTACATTTGATGATAACTTTGCTAACCAATTGTTAGCTAGTAGCCATATTGAAAATGAAGCATTTTGGCGATTACCATTAGCAGAATTTCACCGTTCTCAATTCCCATCATCGTTTGCCGATATGGCAAACTCAGGATTGCCTAATACCGCAGGAGCCAGTACCGCTGCGGCCTTTTTATCACATTTCATTGAAAATTATCAGAAAAATTGGATACATATAGATTGTTCAGCAACATTCCGTAAAAGCGCCACCGCCTTATGGGCTGCAGGGGCAACAGGAGTAGGGATTAGGACGGTTGCTAATTTGCTTAGTCACCTTAAATAATCTCTAAATTTATCAGAAAGCTAAAAAAGCCACTGTAAAAGTGGCTTTTTATTTATTAAGCAAGTATTAATGTTTAATTGCTTTCAATAACCACAGCTTTTTTAATATAAATAGGCTCAACAGGTACGTTTTGATGGGGTCCCATACGTTTAGTTGGAACAGCGACGATTTTATCGGCAACGTCCATCCCTTTAATTACTTTACCGAATACGGCATAGCCATATTGTTCTGGTGATTGGTAATTAAGAAAATCATTATTGACAACATTGATAAAAAATTGGCTAGTTGCACTGTTTATATCACTGGTTCTTGCCATTGCAATTGTGCCGCGCTCATTTTTTAAGCCATTATTCGCTTCATTTTTAATCGGTGGGTTATTGTCTTTGAATTTTAGTTGATCATCAGCGCCACCACCTTGAATCATAAAACCAGGAATGACTCGGTGAAAAGTTAGATTTTCATAAAAACCACTATTAACATAATCAAGAAAGTTTTTCGTAGTGATCGGTGCGTGTTCGCTGTCTAATTCAAGTTCAATATCCCCCATGCTGGTTTGTAATAATACTTTGGTATCAGCTAAAGCAACGGTAGAAAATAAAGCGAGTAATGCTGTAATAAATAGCATTTTGATTTTTTCCATATATTAATTCCTTTATCCTGTGGAAGTTGGCTGATTATACTGGATATTTGATTATTATAAATATCTATTATGAAAAATTGGGTAATTTTTTGTGTTGTAACTCGCAGAAGTATTTTCTTGTATACAACGAAAGTAATATTCCTATTGTATTAATGTGCCTTGATAATTTCGAGTAGGCAAAGTGGCACTCTTATAACCAATTGTTGTTTTGGGTTGCTACCTTTTTATATTAACACGTTATATTACCTGAAAATTTTTTACAAACAGTTTATTAAATCTTATGCGATGTGTTTTGTGTGATATGCCTTTATTTTTGCCCCATCATGGCATTTGTTGTCAGTGTGTTAAAAATCTACCTAAATTTTATAAGGTTTGTCATCGATGCTGTTTACCGCATTCTTTATCGACTGATATCTGTTATCGATGTCGTGCAAAGCAACCGCACTGGGATGAGTTGATAGCTGTGTCTGATTATATTAATCCATTAAAAAAATTGGTTCATCATTTTAAGTTCTACAGTAAAATTGAATTAAATATTGCATTGGCAAGATTAATGTTTTTGGCATGGTATCAACGACGAGAAGCAGGTGCTTTAATTAAACCTGATTTGGTGACTTGTGTGCCGTTACATCACATTCGCTACTGGTCTAGAGGTTTTAATCAAGCCGAGTTATTGGCAAAACCGATTGCTAGATGGCTAAATTGTGATTTTTACCCTCATTTGTTATCCCGTAAGCAAAATTTACGTGATCAAAAAAATCTATCTCTTACCGAAAGAATTACGAATGTCGAAACACTTTTTATGTGTCGCCAAGATCTCTCGCACAAATCGGTAATGCTTATTGATGATATTGTCACAACTGGTAATACAATTAATGCCATTAGCCAACAATTAAAAAAATGTGGTGCAACAAGCGTTCATGTTGTTTGTTTGTGCCGTACAGTATTGTAAAATCCTAAACAATCCCTATAATAACCAAGAAAGTTAGTCAACTATTATAATAAATGATGTTAGGTCTATTTGTACCTAATTACATTACTGTGAGGGGTTATGTCTATTATCACTATTTCTGAATCAGCTCAACAGCACTTTAAAAAATTGCTTGCTAATCAACCGGATGGAACACAAATTCGGGTGTTTGTTATGAACCCAGGCACACCAAGCGCAGAATGTGGGGTTTCATATTGTCCAGCTGATACAGTAGAAGATAGCGATATAGAAGAGAAATTTAATGATTTTTCAGTTTTTATCGATGATATTAGTGCACCATTTTTAGAAGAAACTGTCATTGATTATGTGACTGATGAGTTAGGGTCACAATTGACATTAAAAGCGCCAAACTCGAAAATGAAAAAGGTGGCTGATGATGCCCCATTAATTGAACGCGTTAATTATGTGATTCAAGCTCAAGTTAACCCACAATTGGCAAACCATGGTGGGCATGTGAGCTTAGTTGAATTGACAGAAGATAACTATGCTATATTGCAATTTGGTGGTGGTTGTAATGGTTGCTCAATGGTTGATTACACTTTAAAAGAAGGCATTGAGAAACAATTAATGGCAGAGTTTCCTGAACTGGCAGGTGTTAGAGATATTACAGAACACCAAGCTGGCGCCCATTCTTTTTGCTAAATTTGAAAGAAAATAATTTTTACTTAGACCTTGCTTATTGCTAGGATTAAGTCATAATCGGTTGATGTTTGCCATTTGACATTATGATGGGGTTTTATGAATCAAGTTAGTATTATTTCAGATCTTATCGTTTGGATTGAAAGGAATTTGGAACAACCATTATCTATTGATCATGTTGCACGAAAATCAGGTTATTCAAAATGGCACTTACAACGCATGTTTAAAGAAGTTACTGGTCAGGTTCTTGGTACTTATATTCGTCATCGCCGTTTAACTTATGCAGCGCTTGCTTTACGTATGACAAGTAAGCCTATTTTAGATATTGCAATGCAATATCGTTTTGATTCTCAGCAAACATTTACCCGATCTTTTAAAAAACAATTTAATGAAACGCCAGCAAGTTATCGTCGAGGAGAATATTGGGATCCTACAGGGTTAACACCAGCTATTGAGCTAAATAAAAATCAGCTTTTATTGCCTGAGCCAAAATTTGTTAATATGCCAAAACAAACTTTTTGGGGAATTACCTATAAAAATAATTGTACATTAAGTCGATTGCTAGATGAAGAAATTAAACTCCGAGAGCAGTTTTTTAATAATTATTTATCTCGCTGTACACACAAAAATCAGAATCTACCCGATAAAATTTATGCATTTAATCAGATCTTAAAAAGTAAAGATAATGACAATGAGCGAGATCTTTTTTATACCATTGCCTTAGATCAGAATAATAATCTTGAGTACATAGAACAATTTGTAAGTGAGGGTGGTTTATATCTTTGTTTTAAATATATTGGCGCTCCTGATGAGTTTAGAGATTTTATTTCGCAAGTGCATTTAGCCGCGATGCCAGCGTTAAAGGTACGTTTGCGCAGTTCCAGTTGTGTAATTGAAATTCATCATAATCATCATAATGACATTACTGAATCGATTAAGAATATTACACATATGGAGTGTGATTATTGTGTGCCGGTTGTCACAGAAAGTGAAGTCAATATCCAACCAAATTTATAGCGACTAAATGTGTTATAACCAGATCTAAAAAGCAGTAGATAGATATTGACCGATGTATTTAGTTATCTGAGTTTAGTAAAATATTTTCTAACCATTTTTTGAATTCTGGAGTTGCCTCTTTAAGGCTATTTGATCCCCTAGTTACTGTTGCAATCCCAATTTTAAGTTGCTCTTTGAGCTGGCGCTGATTGGTTGAACCATCAAGTAATGAATGTATAATTTTAACGCGAGTAATTAAAGCGTCGCGTTCATCAGCAGTCATTAATAACTTTAATATATCAAGTGAATAACCATCGTTAAATGCTTGGTGTAATAGTTCAACGGTTTGTTTCCATTCTTTAGTTTTCATTGTAATCACCATTAATATTGTTGATTAAATTCATTGGGATTAAGAATATTGACATCTTTCTTTCCTAAGATTGTTTGATAAATATAATCATATACCAATACGTTTTTTACGTAATTACGTGTCTCTGTAAACGGTATGCTTTCAATAAATGCGACTGCGTCAAGTTTACCATTACTGTTATTAAGCCATTTTTTTACACGATTAGGGCCAGCATTATAAGCTGCTGAAGATAATATACGATTATTACTATTTTGTAGGTAAACGGTATTTAGGTAAGAAGTGCCTAATTCTATATTGGTTTTAGGATCAAACAATTGTGCCGATGAGACATAAGTCACCGTATCTATTTTTTTAGCTGTTTCTTTTGCTGTCGCTGGCATTAATTGCATTAATCCGCGAGCACCAGCTGGCGATTTGGCGGTGCTATTAAGGGCACTTTCTTGACGAGATATCGCTAAAGCATAAGAAAGCGGAATACTTTTATTTTTTAATGCTTTGTTATATAAATCTTTGTACATAATGGGTAAACGTTCTGTCCAGTTATTCCAAAGCTTACCAACAATGGTTGCTTGAATGCTAAGATCTCCCCATCCTTTTTGTAAGGCATATTGAGATAATGCTAAGTATTCACTTTTATTTGTTTGGTGATTCAACATATAACGCCATTCGTTACTTAATTCTGATACCATACCAAAATAACGTAATTCGTTAATTCTTTTTACATAAGGTTGATTGTCATATTTGGCTTTTAATGTTGATATTTCTGCTTGTGTAATCTTCGGCGATTGGTTTTTAAGTAAATAAGGTTGGTTAAGTGTTTGTGCACTTATCATGCCATAAAACCCACGTTTGTTTGTGAGCGCTTGTAAAATTTTATTAGCTTCATTTTTTTGTTTATTATTGAGTAATACTCGAGCTTGCCAGTATTGCCATTCTTCTTTTAATTGATCTTCTGGTGATAATTGCGCTAGCCAATAGGCAATATCAGAAAAGTTATAGGCATCTATGGCAAGGCGGATACGCTTTTCGACCAATGCCGTATCATGATACTTAGTAATATAGCTATCACGCCATTTTATTTGTTCATTAGTAGCGGAATCTTTAAAGTAGCTGTTGGCTAAACTCTTTTGTAATTCAGCTTGCTCTACTTCAGTTAACGCCTGCTGTTTAACTAATTTTGGCAATAACAATGCAGCTAAATTCATATCAGTTTTTACTAAGCGAGGGAATGATGCTAAGACTACTTTTTTAGTGAAGGTGCTAGCTTTAATATTTTTTGAAAAATCCTCTAACTTTTTGGGATTATCAAGTACAGCGAGCAAATTAATTTTAGTTGTTTTGTTGTTGTCATCAAGTAGGTTAGTTAGATGTTTGGCCAATTTTAAATTATTTGCTTCAATAGCAAGTTCAATGCGTAATAGTATTAAATTAGCTGTTCGTTTACCTGCTTGAGTCCAAGCGTTGATTAATGGATCACATGCAGAAGGAAGCTCTTTGCCAGTCTTCCAAAGTGATTCGATAGTACTGAAGGTAGCTTGGTTATTTCCTTGTTGTAGTAATGCATACTGATAGCGACAATTAGAGAGAATAGAATTATCTTTTGGGAAAGAAACGATTGAATTCCAGTCTTGACGAGAACTTAGTTCTGTTAGATAAGATTGTATTAGTGAGTCTGTTAATGGAAAGTCCTTATATTGGTTAACAAAGTCACTTACCATTTCAGGTGAAACCAATTTGATATTTTTTTGAAAAAACTGTACAGCAGCATAAGGATATAATGGATAATTTTTTATGCTAGAAAGCAATATTTGTTGGTCTTCAAAATTAAGCGATTGATAGGAATTAATCCATTTTTGATAATGTTCTCGTTGCTCCTTTTGCGACCTGTCTGCGTAAACACTACCTGTGTAAATACTACATGTACAAAGTAGACATATTATCAAAAAATAACGTAATACTAATTTCATCCCTTAACTCCTATATTAATTTAGTTCGTTAGATTAGCATATTCTGTTACGATTCGTCGATAATCAACTAACGGCTTAATTCCTACTAAAATACTCAACTAAATACTTGACTAAATTAAACGGATATATACAATAAAGCGATAACGCATAGGGGAATGATTAATGAAATTGACATCAAAAGGACGATATGCGGTGACAGCAATGCTTGATGTTGCATTACATGCTGATTCAGGGCCTGTATCACTTGCAGAGATTTCAGAACGTCAAGAAATTTCACTTTCTTATCTTGAACAATTGTTTGCTCGTTTACGTAAAAATGGCTTAGTACAGAGTGTTAGAGGTCCTGGTGGCGGTTATATATTGAGTCGCTCTATGGATCAAATTGCGATTAGCTCAATTGTTAAAGCTGTTGATGAGACAGTGCATGCAACAAAATGTCATGGGCAAGATGGATGCCAAGGTGGTGTGAGATGTTTAACTCACACATTGTGGAATGAACTAAGTGAGCGGATTGAGGACTTTTTAACTAGCATTACGTTAAGTGAATTGGTTAATGATAAAGAAGTTAAAGCCGTTGCTAGCCGACAAAGTAATATACAACACGTTCAGATCAATTAATAAAAATAGAATATAGAATTTGTCATTGGGAGTGATTAATGAAACTACCTATTTATATGGATTATGCAGCGACAACCCCTGTTGATCCTCGAGTTGCTGAAAAAATGATGCAGTATTTAACCCCAAATGGGATTTTTGGTAACCCAGCATCTCGTTCTCATAAATTTGGTTGGCAAGCGGAAGAAGCAGTTGATATTGCCCGCAATCAAATTGCAGATCTTATTGGTGCTGATTCACGAGAAATTGTTTTTACATCTGGTGCAACTGAAGCTGATAATTTAGCGATCAAAGGTGCTGCTCATTTTAATCAAGCGAAAGGTAAGCACATTATTACTTGTAAAACTGAGCACAAAGCTGTGCTTGATACTTGTCGCCAGCTTGAGCGAGAAGGTTATGAAGTAACTTATTTAGCACCGGAATCTAATGGTATTCTTGATCTAGATAAGCTTGCTGCTGCAATGCGTAGTGATACAACTGTTGTATCTATTATGCATGTTAATAACGAAACTGGTGTTATTCAAGACATCGAGAAAATTGGTGAAATGTGCCGTGAACGGGGCATTGTCTTTCATGTTGATGCAACACAATCTGTAGGTAAATTACCCATTGATGTGGCCAAGTTAAAAGTTGATTTAATGTCATTTTCTGGTCATAAGATTTATGGCCCAAAAGGAATTGGTGGACTTTATGTAAGACGTAAACCTCGTGTGCGAATTGAAGCGCAAATGCATGGCGGTGGTCATGAGCGGGGTATGCGCTCAGGCACGTTACCTGTGCATCAAATTGTCGGCATGGGTGAAGCGTACCATATAGCCAAAGAAGAAATGGCAGCTGAAATGCCTCGCCTTTTAGCGCTAAAAAATCGTTTATGGAATGGGTTAAAAGATATCGAAGAAGTTTACCTTAATGGTTCTTTGGAACGCAGTGTACCAAATATTTTAAATGTGAGTTTCGCGTATGTTGAAGGTGAATCGCTTATGATGGCTTTAAAGGATTTAGCGGTTTCATCTGGTTCGGCATGTACATCTGCGAGCTTAGAGCCTTCTTATGTGCTACGTGCATTAGGGCTTAATGATGAGCTTGCACATAGCTCAATTCGTTTTTCATTGGGTCGATTTAGTACTGAAGAAGAAGTGGACTATGTGATTAAATTAATTAAAAATTCTATTGATAAATTAAGAGATTTATCGCCACTTTGGGAAATGTTTAAAGATGGTGTTGATTTAACAAAAATTAAATGGTCAGCCCATTAATATTAGGAGCAAATTATGGCATACAGTGAAAAAGTTGTTGATCATTATGAAAACCCTCGTAATGTAGGTTCTTTTGATCAAAATGATCCTAATGTCGGTAGTGGCATGGTTGGGGCGCCTGCGTGTGGCGATGTAATGCGTTTACAAATCAAAGTGAATGATAATGGCATTATTGAGGACGCTAAGTTTAAAACCTATGGTTGTGGTAGCGCAATTGCATCAAGCTCTTTAGTAACCGAATGGATTAAAGGTAAATCATTAGATGAGGCCGAAGCGATTAAAAATACGGATATTGCTGAAGAGTTGGCTTTACCGCCTGTTAAAATTCACTGCTCGATCTTAGCCGAAGATGCGATTAAAGCAGCAATTGATGACTATAAAACGAAAAAAGGACAACGTTAATGGCAATCACATTGACTAATAGCGCTGCTGATCGTGTTCAAGCTTTTTTAGCTAATCGTGGAAAAGGTATTGGATTACGATTAGGTGTTAAAACATCCGGTTGCTCAGGTATGGCCTATGTTTTAGAGTTTGCCGATGTGATTAATGATGATGATAGTGTTTTTGAAGATAAACATGTCAAAGTTATCGTGGATAAAAAGAGCTTAGTTTATATTGATGGTACTGAACTTGATTTTGTTAAAGAAGGATTAAATGAAGGTTTCAAGTTTAATAATCCTAATACAAAGCACGAATGCGGTTGTGGCGAAAGCTTTAATGTGTAGTTGGACTAGTTATGGTTAATTACTTCGAGCTATTCAATTTACCACCTCAATTACCGGTGGATGTAGCGCTGTTAACAACTCATTATCAGCAGTTACAACGGCAATACCATCCAGACAATTTTGCTGTTGCAACCGATAGTGATAAAGTGGCAATTGTGCAAAAATCAGCAGCGATTAATGATGGTTATCAAATCTTAAAAAATCCAATTAAAGCTGCGGAATATTATCTATCTTTGCAAGGTTTTGATGTTGCCACAGAAAAAAATATCATTCATGATGCCGATTTTTTAATGGAGCAATTTGCTTTACGTGAGAAGCTTGATAGTATTGAAAACCAAGCTAATTTTCAAGCATTAGATGACTTTCATAAAGAAATTATCGAACGTGAAAAAATGGTATATAACCAACTATTACAACTCATAGTAAAACAAGACATAGTAAAACAAGATTGGCAAAGTGCGCTTAATCAAATCTATAAGCTTCGTTATCTAGCTCGATTGATTGAACAAATCGAAAAGTTACAAGACAAACAATTTGATTTATAATTTACGATAAGTGATGAATCAATAGAGATAGATTAAATGGTATTATTACAAATTAGTGAACCAGGACAAACACCAATGCCACATCAGCGTCGCATTGCAGTGGGTATCGATCTTGGTACAACTAATTCACTCGTAGCAACGGTTCGTAGTGGGCAAGCCGAGGTTTTACCCGATTGGCAAGGTGATTCATTGTTGCCATCGGTTGTGCATTACGGTGTTGATCATGATGATAACCCTGTTATTACTATTGGTAAATATGCCAAATCCAATGCTATAAATGATCCTCAAAATACGGTTAGTTCTGTTAAACGATTAATGGGCAGAAGTTTAGCAGATATAGAACAATCCCATTTTCCTTATACCTTTTCGCAAACAGAAAGTGGTGTCCCGTTATTAAATCTGCCTAATGGTCAGGTCAATCCAGTACAAGTCTCTGCTGATATCTTGATTGCACTCGCCGAACGAGCAAGAGAAAGTTTAAACGGTGAAATTGACGGTGCTGTGATAACTGTGCCAGCTTACTTTGATGATGCCCAAAGACAAGCAACTAAAGATGCAGCAAAATTAGCTGGTTTACATGTGCTTCGCTTATTAAATGAACCAACTGCCGCCGCCATTGCTTATGGCTTAGATTCTAAAAAAGAAGGGGTCATTGCTGTTTATGATTTAGGTGGCGGAACTTTTGATATTTCGATTCTTCGCCTAAATAAAGGCGTTTTTGAAGTGCTAGCAACCAGCGGTGATTCTGCTCTTGGTGGCGATGATTTTGATAGGTTGCTTGCTGATTATATAAAAAAGGAATTTGGATTAACCGATAATATAGATCCTATTATTAATCAAAATATTAGTAATCAAGCGACGGATATAAAAATATTACTGAGCAATGAAGATGTTGCTATATTTACACTTAATAATCAATCATTAACTATTACTCGTCAGCATTTTCAACAATTAATAGAGCCATTAGTTAAACGCACTTTGGCTGTTTGCCGTCGGGCGTTAAAAGATGCGCAAATAGGCGTGGATGAAGTGCTTGAAGTCGTTATGGTTGGTGGTTCTACTCGCGTACCGTTAGTAAGAGAATTAGTTGGTGATTATTTTAAAACCCAGCCGTTAACGTCTATTGATCCAGATAAAGTTGTTGCTGTTGGAGCTGCCATTCAAGCGGATATATTAGTAGGGAATAAATCTGATTCTGATATGTTGCTACTTGACGTTATTCCATTGTCTTTAGGGATTGAAACTATGGGGGAATTGGTCGAAAAGATTATTCCTCGTAATAGCACTATTCCATGTGCAAGAGCGCAAGAATTTACCACTTTTAAAGATGGTCAAACAGCCATGATGATTCATGTTTTGCAAGGTGAGCGTGAAAGTGTTGCCGACTGTCGCTCCTTAGCTCGGTTTACGTTAAGGGGAATTCCTGCTATGCCTGCTGGTGGTGCACATATACGGGTGACATTTCAAGTTGATGCCGATGGTTTATTAAGTGTTACAGCGATGGAAAAATCAACTGGTGTAGAAGCTGCAATTCAGGTTAAGCCTTCTTACGGTCTGACCGATAAAGAGATTGCGACCATGATTCAAGATTCAATTAGTCATGCACAGCAAGATAAACAAGCCAGAATGCTTGCTGAAAAAAGAGTTGAAGCAGCACGCGTGCTAGAGAGTTTACAAGGCGCTTTAGACAAAGATGCTGATTTATTAAACGATAGCGAACTTAGCCAAATTTTAGTCGCTCAGCGCCAATTGCAAATAGCACGCGAGTCAGATGATAGTGATGCAATTGAAAAGCACATTAAAATTGTTGATAGTGTGACACAAGATTTTGCCGCTAGACGAATGGATAGGTCAATCCATCGTGCCTTAGCTGGCCATAAAGTTGATGATATTTAACTAACGAGATTATTATGCCAAAAATTACTTTTTTACCCAATGCCGATCTTTGCCCTGAAGGAAAAACTGTTGAAGCGCAGGAAGGTGAATCTATTTTAGACGTGGCATTGCGCAATGATATTGAAATCGAGCATGCTTGTGAGATGTCTTGTGCTTGTTCTACATGTCACTGTATTGTTCGTAAAGGGTTCGAGTCACTAGAGGAAAGTGATGAGCAAGAAGATGATATGTTAGATAAAGCCTGGGGAGTTGAGCCTCATAGCCGTTTAAGTTGTCAAGCTCGTGTAGCGAATGAAGATCTAGAAGTCGAAATTCCAAGATATAGCCTTAATCACGCCAAAGAAGATCATTAATTAATAGTCAGAATGATTACCTATCTATAATTTGATGTAAAGAATAATATTAAGCTTGGTGATTCGTTTTAAATTTCATAATTTTGAACCGATAATCAAGCGAACAGCCATATCTTTCGATTCTAAATATCTGTATTTATTTCTTGCCGTTAGTTAATTAACAGGGTATAATCAGCCCACTTTGTTTATTGCCTTTATATAAACAAATGATGAAAAGATATAATTTCTACAACAGAAAATAGCTAATTATATCGACAATACTCCCGATTTGGGGGTTACGAAAAAGAACGGATTACACTCTCCTGTCAATCGAAACAGGGCAAGAGGAGTAGTCTTTTGTTATAACTTTTAAATAATGGAGCTCTGGTCTCATGTCGAACCAAAGAATCCGTATCCGGTTAAAAGCGTTTGATCATCGTTTGATTGATCAATCAACTGCTGAAATTGTAGAAACTGCGAAGCGCACAGGTGCGCAGGTTCGTGGTCCTATTCCATTACCGACACGCAAAGAGCGTTTTACTGTATTGATCTCTCCGCACGTTAACAAAGATGCGCGTGATCAGTATGAGATTCGCACTCATAAGCGTCTAGTTGATATTGTTGAGCCAACTGAAAAAACAGTTGATGCTTTAATGCGTCTAGATCTTGCTGCCGGTGTTGATGTGCAGATCAGTTTAGGTTAATCCTAGGCTGAATGATTGAGAGGTCGAAACAATGATTGGTTTAATCGGTCGTAAAGTAGGAATGACACGAATCTTCACTGAAGAGGGTGTTTCTATTCCTGTCACCGTAGTAGAAGTTCAAAGTAATCGTATTACTCAAGTTAAAACCCTTGAGAATGATGGTTATCAAGCTATTCAGGTTACTACTGGCAGTAAAAAAGCAAGCCGCGTAAATAAACCTGAAGCAGGTCATTTCGCTAAGGCTGGCGTTGAAGCTGGTCGTGGTCTATGGGAATTCCGTTTTGAAGAAGGTGAATTTACTGTAGGTCAAAGTATTAACGTTGATATTTTTACTGACGTTAAAAAAGTTGATGTTACTGGAACATCTAAAGGTAAAGGTTTTGCTGGCGTGACTAAACGTTGGAATTTCCGTACTCAAGATGCAACTCATGGTAACTCTTTGGCACACCGTGGTCATGGCTCTATCGGTCAAAACCAAACTCCGGGTAAAGTGTTTAAAGGTCGTAAAATGGCAGGTCACTTAGGTAATGAACGTGTAACAGTTCAAAACTTAGATATTGTGCGTGTTGATGCAGAACGTAATCTTTTATTAATTAAAGGTGCAGTTCCTGGTGCAATCAATAGTGACGTAATTGTTAAACCGGCAATCAAGGCTTAACGTCGAGGAGATAGAGATGGAATTAGTAGTAAGAGACGCGCAAGCGCTTTCTGTTTCCGAAACTACCTTCGGACGTGAGTTTAATGAAGCGTTAGTTCACCAAGTAGTTGTTGCTTATGCATCTGCTGCTCGTCAAGGCTCACGCGCACAAAAAACTCGTGCAGAAATCGCTGGTTCAGGTAAAAAACCATGGCGTCAAAAAGGCACTGGTCGTGCTCGTTCAGGTTCTATTAAGAGCCCAATTTGGCGTAGTGGTGGTGTAACATTTGCAGCAAAACCACAAGATCATAGCCAAAAAGTTAACCGTAAAATGTATCGTGGTGCATTAAAGAGTATTTTCTCTGAATTAGTGCGTCAAGAACGTTTAGTTGTGGTTGAAACATTTACTGTTGAAGCACCTAAGACTAAATTATTAACTCAGAAATTAAATGATATGAATCTTAATGATGTTCTTATTATCGCTTCTGAAGTTGATGAAAATCTTTTCTTAGCAGCACGTAACTTGCATAAAGTTGATGTGCGTGATGTAGCAGGTATTGATCCAGTTAGTTTGATTGCATTTGACAAAGTGGTTATCACTGTTGATGCCGTTAAACAAGTAGAGGAGATGTTAGCATGATTCGTGAAGAGCGTCTGCTTAAAGTCCTGCGAGCACCACATGTTTCTGAAAAAGCATCTATTTCAATGGAAAAAACAAATACATTAGTATTGAAAGTTGCTAAAGATGCTACTAAGAGAGAGATTAAAGCCGCAGTTGAACAACTATTTGAAGTTAAAGTAGATGACGTTAATACACTTGTTGTTAAAGGCAAAGTTAAACGTCGTGGTCAACAAATCGGTCGCCGTAGCGACTGGAAAAAAGCTTACGTTACTTTAGCAGAAGGTCAAAATTTAGACCTTGCTGGCGTCGCTGAGTAATTCGGAGGAGTAAGAACAATGGCAGTTGTTAAGTGTAAACCTACATCTCCGGGTCGTCGCCACGTTGTTAAAGTGGTTAACCCAGAGTTGCATAAAGGTAAGCCTTATGCACCGTTGCTTGATTCAAAAAGCAAAACTGGTGGTCGCAATAATAATGGTCGAATCACTACCCGTCATATCGGTGGTGGTCATAAGCAACATTATCGTATTGTCGACTTTAAGCGTAATAAAGATGGTATTCCAGCAGTTGTTGAACGTTTGGAATATGATCCAAACCGTAGTGCAAATATTGCATTGGTTTTATATAAAGACGGTGAACGTCGTTATATTTTAGCGCCTAAAGGCTTAAAAGCAGGTGATCAGATCCAATCTGGTGTTGATGCATCAATTAAAACAGGTAACTGTTTACCAATGCGCAATATTCCAGTCGGTTCTACCGTGCATAACATTGAAATGAAACCAGGTAAAGGCGGACAACTTGCTCGCTCGGCTGGTAGCTATGTGCAAATCGTTGCACGTGATGGTGCTTATGTAACATTACGTCTACGTTCAGGTGAAATGCGTAAAGTATTATCTGATTGCCGCGCCACTATTGGTGAAGTGGGTAACTCAGAACATATGCTTCGCGTACTAGGTAAAGCGGGTGCAACGCGTTGGCGTGGTGTTCGTCCTACTGTTCGTGGTACAGCAATGAACCCGGTAGACCATCCACATGGTGGTGGTGAAGGTCGTAACTTTGGTAAACATCCTGTGTCTCCATGGGGTCAAAAAGCCAAAGGATTGAAAACGCGTAGCAACAAACGTACTGATAAGTATATTGTTCGCCGTCGCAATAAGAAATAATTAATATAGAGGATTAGCTATGCCACGTTCTCTCAAGAAGGGTCCTTTTATTGACCTACACTTGCTGAAGAAGGTAGAGAAAGCGGTGGAAAGCGGGGACAAGAAACCAATTCGTACTTGGTCCCGTCGTTCAACGATCTTTCCTAACATGATCGGTTTGACCATCGCTGTCCATAATGGTCGTCAGCACGTTCCAGTTTATGTTTCCGATGAAATGGTTGGTCATAAATTGGGTGAATTCGCGCCGACTCGTACTTATCGCGGTCACGCAGCTGATAAGAAAGCTAAGAAGAAATAAGTAGGAGAAAGAGATGGAAACAATTGCAAAGTACCGCCACGCTCGTTCTTCTGCACAAAAAGTTCGCTTAGTTGCAGATCTTGTTCGCGGTAAGAAAGTGTCTCAGGCACTAGATATTTTAACGTACACCAATAAAAAAGCGGCTGTACTTGTTAAAAAAGTATTAGAGTCTGCTATTGCTAATGCAGAGCATAACGATGGTGCTGATATTGATGATCTAAAAGTTGCGAAAATTTTCGTAGACGAAGGTCCAACCATGAAGCGCATTATGCCTCGTGCGAAAGGTCGTGCAGATCGAATTTTGAAGCGTACGAGTCACATCACCGTGATCGTCTCAGATCGCTAGGCTGGAGAATAGCAATGGGTCAAAAAGTAAATCCAAATGGTATCCGATTAGGCATTGTCAAGCCTTGGACATCTACATGGTATTCGGGTACAAAGACATTCGCTGATAATTTAGAAAGTGATTTTAGAGTGCGTGAATTCTTAAATAAAGAATTAGCTCAAGCGTCAATCTCTAAAATTGTGATCGACCGTTCAGCAGAAACTAACGTTCGAATTACTATTCACACCGCTCGTCCAGGGATTGTGATTGGTAAAAAAGGTGAGGACGTTGAAAAATTACGTAATGCCGTAGCTTCTATTGTCAATAAATATAAAGACAAAAAAGAGAAGCGTGATGTTGCGGTACAAATTAATATTGCAGAAGTTCGCAAACCAGAACTTGATGCAAAATTAGTTGCTGACAGCATTACTTCTCAGTTAGAACGCCGTGTTATGTTCCGTCGCGCTATGAAACGTGCGGTACAAAACGCAATGAAAGCGGGTGCTAAAGGTATCAAAGTTGAAGTAAGTGGTCGTTTAGGCGGCGCTGAAATTGCTCGCAGTGAGTGGTACCGTGAAGGTCGTGTGCCTTTACATACCTTACGAGCTGATATCGACTATGGATTGTCTGAAGCATTAACTACCTATGGTATTATTGGTGTTAAAGTGTGGATCTTCAAAGGTGAGATCCTTGGTGGTATGGCTGCCGTTGAACAAGCAGAAAAACAACCTGCTGCTCAACCGAAAAAGCAGCGCAAAGGCCGAAAACAATAAGGAGCGTCGCTGATGTTACAACCAAAGCGTACAAAATTCCGTAAAGTGCACAAGGGCCGCAATCGTGGTCTTGCTGTAAGTACTGATGTTAGTTTCGGTACATTCGGTCTTAAGGCTGTAGGTCGTGGTCGTTTGACTGCGCGCCAGATCGAAGCGGCACGTCGTGCAATGACTCGTGCAGTTAAGCGTCAAGGTAAAATCTGGATTCGAGTTTTCCCTGATAAACCAATTACTGAAAAACCACTTGCAGTGCGTATGGGTAAAGGTAAGGGTAACGTTGAATACTGGGTTGCTCAGATTCAACCAGGTAAAGTCCTTTATGAAATGGACGGTGTACCGGAAGAAGTTGCTCGTGAAGCATTTGCGTTGGCAGCTGCAAAACTGCCAATTAAAACCACCTTTGTGATTAAGACGGTGATGTAAATGAAAGCAAAAGAGCTACGCGAAAAAAGCGTTGAAGAGTTAAATACTGAACTTCTTAATTTATTACGTGAGCAATTTAACTTACGTATGCAATTAACTGGAGGTCAGTTAACACAGACTCATATGTTAAAACAAGTGCGTCGTAATATTGCACGTGTTAAAACGTTATTAACTGAGAAGGCGGGTGCGTAATATGACTACTGAAGTAAAAATTCGTACTCAGCAAGGTCGTGTTATTAGCGACAAAATGGATAAATCTATAACTGTAGCTATTGAACGTAAAGTGAAGCATCCGTTATATGGTAAGTTCATTAAACGTACGACTAAATTGCATGTACATGATGAAAACAACGAGTGTGGTATTGGTGATACTGTAGAAATTAAAGAGTGTCGTCCATTATCAAAAACCAAATCTTGGACTCTTGTTCGAATCGTTGAAAAAGCAGTTATTTAATCTTTTTGATTGAAAACTGTACATAATATAATAAACGGCTTAGTAGCCGTTTATTTTATGCTATCCATTTTATGTGAGTGGTGTTATACTATACGCCCCACATAAGTGGGTTTTTGGTTGTCTATTCTTATCCATGGTAGTTGAGGTGGATGAAGGTAGATTAGACAATAATTTATTTATACGGAGCATTAAAATGATCCAAGAACAGACTAGGCTAGATGTTGCCGATAACTCTGGCGCACGTAGTGTAATGTGTATCAAGGTTCTCGGTGGCTCGCACCGTCGTTATGCAGCGGTAGGTGATATCATCAAAGTTACCATTAAAGAAGCAATTCCTCGTGGTAAAGTTAAGAAAGGTGATGTGCTTAAAGCTGTTGTAGTGCGCACTAGAAAAGGTGTTCGTCGTCCTGATGGATCTGTCATTCGTTTCGATCGTAATGCTTGTGTTATTTTAAACAATAACAGTGAGCAACCGATTGGTACGCGTATTTTTGGACCGGTCACTCGTGAACTTCGCTCTGAGAAGTTTATGAAGATCATTTCATTAGCACCAGAAGTACTGTAAGGAGCGGGTAATGGCAGCGAAAATCCGTCGAGAAGATGAAGTTATCGTGTTAACCGGTAAAGATAAAGGTAAGCGCGGTAAAGTAAAAAGCGTTTTGTCTACAGGTAAAGTGATTGTTGAAGGTATTAATTTGGTGAAAAAACACCAAAAACCAGTACCTGCATTAAATCAAGAAGGTGGAATTGTTGAAAAAGAAGCAGCAATTAATGTTTCTAACGTAGCAATTTTCAACCCAGCTACAGGCAAAGCAGATCGCGTAGGCTTTCGTTTTGAAGACGGTAAAAAAGTCCGTTTTTATAAGTCTACTAATGAATTAATCAATTAAGTAATTTGGAGTGTACGATGGCGAAACTGCATGATTACTACAAAGCACAGGTAGTAAATAAACTGCAAGAACAGTTTGGCTACAAATCTGTCATGCAAGTCCCTCGGATCGAAAAGATCACCTTGAATATGGGTGTGGGTGAAGCAATTACTGATAAGAAATTATTAGATAATGCTGTTGCAGATTTAGCAGCAATCAGTGGTCAAAAACCACTTGTCACTAAAGCACGCAAATCAGTTGCTGGTTTTAAAATCCGTCAAGGGTATCCTATTGGTTGTAAAGTCACTTTACGTGGCGAACGTATGTGGGAATTTTTTGAACGTCTAGTTTATATTGCTCTTCCTCGTACTCGAGATTTCCGCGGTTTAAGCGCAAAATCTTTTGATGGTCGTGGTAACTATAGCATGGGTGTTCGTGAACAAATCGTTTTCCCTGAAATCGATTATGATAAAGTTGATCGTGTTCGTGGTTTAGATATTACTATCACAACTAGTGCACAATCAGATGAAGAAGGCCGAGCTTTATTATCTGCCTTTAACTTCCCATTTCGTAAGTAAGGTAGGGCATAATGGCTAAACAATCAATGATTGAACGCGATAAGAAACGCGTAAAGCTAGCAGAAAAATATTTTGCAAAGCGTCAAGAATTAAAAGCGATTATCTCTGATCTTAATGCATCAGATGAAGATCGTTGGAATGCAGTGCTTAAATTGCAAACGCTTCCTCGTGATTCTAGTCCATCACGTCAACGTCGTCGTTGTCGTCAAACTGGTCGTCCTCATGGCGTCCTTCGTAAGTTTGGTTTAAGCCGTATTAAGGTTCGTGAGTCAGCCATGCGTGGTGAGATTCCTGGTCTTAAAAAGGCAAGTTGGTAATCAGGGGAGTGTTATAGATGAGCATGCAAGATCCTATAGCAGATATGTTGACCCGTATTCGTAATGGTCAATCTGCGAATAAAGTTGCAGTCACCATGCCTTCCTCTAAGCTAAAAGTGGCAATTGCCAATGTGCTAAAAGAAGAAGGTTATATCGGGGACTATAAAGTTGTTGGTGACACTAAGCCAGAATTGGAAATTACTTTGAAATATTTCCAAGGCAAAGCTGTTGTAGAAAGTATTAAACGTGTTAGCCGTCCAGGTTTACGTATTTATAAGCGTAAAGATGAATTGCCAAAAGTTATGGCTGGATTAGGTATCGCAGTTGTTTCTACTTCTAAAGGTGTTATGACTGATCGTGCAGCACGCCAAGCGGGTCTTGGTGGTGAAATTATCTGCTACGTAGCGTAAGGGAGAAAAAAATGTCTCGTGTTGCAAAAGCACCTGTCGTTGTTCCTGCTGGCGTAGAGGTAAAACTCGATGGTCAGGTAATTACGATTAAAGGTAAAAATGGCGAATTATCTCGCACAATAAATAATGCTGTTGTGATTAATCAAGAAGAGGGTCAAATTAAATTTGCTCCTCGCGATGGCTTTGCTGATGCTTGGGCTCAAGCTGGTACGGCTCGTGCATTGATTAATGCGATGGTTATTGGTGTTACTGAAGGTTTTACTAAAAAACTTCAGCTAGTTGGTGTCGGTTATCGTGCACAAGTTAAAGGTAATGCAATTGGTTTATCTCTTGGATATTCACATCCAATTGAACATCAATTACCTGCAGGTGTGTCAGCTGAATGTCCTTCTCAAACTGAAATTGTACTGAAAAGTGCTGATAAACAGTTAATTGGACAAGTGGCTGCAGATATCCGTGCTTATCGTCGTCCTGAACCTTATAAAGGTAAAGGTGTTCGTTACGCAGATGAAGTTGTGCGTACTAAAGAAGCTAAGAAAAAGTAAGGTAACACTATGGATAAGAAATCAGCTCGTATCCGTCGTGCAACTAAAGCGCGTCGCAAGATGCATGAATTACTTGCAACTCGCTTGGTAGTTCACCGCACTCCGCGTCATATTTATGCGCAAATTATCGCACCAAACGGATCAGAAGTACTGGCAGCCGCTTCTACATTAGAAAAAGCTATCAGTGAAAGTTTAAAATACACCGGAAACAAAGATGCAGCAGCGGCGGTTGGTAAAGCAATTGCAGAGCGTGCATTAGCGAAAGATATCAAAGAAGTTTCATTTGATCGTTCAGGTTTCCAATATCATGGTCGAGTTCAGGCGCTAGCAGATGCTGCTCGCGAAGCTGGCCTACAGTTCTAAGGTAGGAGTTAAAGATGTCAAACATCGAAAAACAAGCTGGTGAACTGCAGGAAAAACTAATCGCAGTTAACCGAGTTTCTAAAACCGTAAAAGGTGGTCGTATTTTTAGTTTTTCTGCACTAACAGTTGTTGGTGACGGTAATGGCCGCGTAGGTTTTGGATATGGTAAAGCACGTGAAGTGCCAGCAGCAATTCAAAAAGCAATGGAAAAAGCACGTCGTAATATGATTAATGTTGCTTTAAACAACGATACTTTACAGCATCCAGTTAAAGGTGCTCACACAGGTTCTCGTGTTTATATGCAACCAGCATCAGAAGGTACCGGTATTATCGCTGGTGGTGCGATGCGTGCCGTTTTAGAAGTTGCTGGTGTTCGTAACGTTCTAGCTAAAGCATATGGTTCTACTAACCCAATTAATGTGGTTCGTGCAACTATTGATGGCTTAGAAAATATGAAATCACCAGAAATGGTTGCTGCTAAGCGTGGTAAAACCGTCGAAGAAATTTTGGGGTAATTAACCATGGCAAAAACAATTAAAATTACACAAACCCGTAGTTCTATTGGTCGTCTACCGAAGCATAAAGCAACGTTAGTTGGATTAGGATTACGTCGTATTGGTCATACTGTTGAGCGTGAGGATACTCCTGCAATTCGCGGTATGGTAAACCAAGTTTATTACATGGTTAAAGTTGAGGAGTAATAGTAATGCGTTTAAATACTTTATCTCCTGCTGAAGGTTCAAAGCATGCACCGAAACGCCTAGGCCGAGGAATTGGTTCTGGGTTAGGTAAAACAGGTACTCGTGGTGTTAAAGGTCAAAAATCTCGTTCAGGTGGTGGCGTTCGCCGTGGCTTTGAAGGTGGTCAAATGCCTTTATATCGTCGTTTACCAAAATTTGGTTTTACCTCACGTAAAGCTTTAGTTACAGCTCAAGTTCGTCTTTCTGATTTGATGAAGGTTGAAGGCGATATTGTTGACTTAAATAGCTTAAAAGTTGCAAATGTGATTAATTCACATATCGAATATGCAAAAATCATGTTATCTGGCGAAGTAACTAAACCAGTAACTGTTCGTGGTATTCGAGTAACTAAAGGTGCTAAAGCTGCAATTGAAGCTGCTGGCGGAAAAATTGAGGAATAATTAGAAAGATGGCAAAGCAACCAGGATTAGATTTTCAAAGAGCACGAAGTGGTAGCGGTGAGCTTACAAGACGCTTAATGTTTGTGCTTTTAGCGCTTATTGTTTTTCGTCTAGGTTCTTATGTTCCAGTTCCTGGTATTGATACTAAAGCGTTATCGGACTTACTAGCAAAAGCATCTTCAAATGGTATTGTTGGTATGTTCAATATGTTCTCTGGTGGTGCTTTAAGCCGTGCTTCAATTTTTGCTTTAGGGATAATGCCTTATATTTCTGCATCGATTATAGTGCAGCTATTAACTACAATTAGTCCTAAATTGGCAGAATTGAAGAAAGAAGGTGAATCAGGTCGTAAGAAAATTAGTCAGTATACGCGTTATGGCACATTAGGGTTAGCGATAGTGCAGGCTGTTGGTATTGCGACTGGTTTACCTAATCATCCAGAGTATGGTCATGTAGTGATTAATCCTGGATTTTCTTTCTATTTTATTGCATCGGTTAGCTTAGTTACTGGCACTATGTTTCTTATGTGGCTAGGTGAGCAGATCACAGAGCGAGGCGTAGGCAATGGTATTTCGATCATTATCTTTGCTGGTATTGTGGCTGGTCTTCCTCATGCAATTTATGAAACTATTGAACAAGCTCGTTCTGGTTCACTGCATCCGATTTTACTATTAGTGGTCGCTGCCTTAGTGGTTGGTGTGACTTATTTTGTTGTTTTTGTTGAGCGTGGTCAACGTCGTATTGTTGTTAACTATGCACAGCGACAACAAGGTCGTCGTATTTATGCGGCGCAAAGCACGCATTTACCATTAAAGATTAATATGGCAGGTGTCATTCCTGCAATATTTGCTTCAACAATTGTTATGTTACCATCTATGATGGCTTCTTGGTTCCAAGGAGATGGTGAAGGCTGGAGATATATTATGGTACTTATCTATCAATATTTCTCTCATGATGAACCGTTATATATAATCTTTTTTGTGGCGGCAATTATCTTCTTTTGTTTCTTTTATACAGCATTGGTTTTCAATCCGAGGGAAACAGCAGATCAGCTTAAAAAATCTGGTGCATTTATTCCAGGTATCCGCCCAGGCGAACAAACATCTAAGTATATTGACAAAGTGATGACTCGTTTAACACTAATTGGTGCGATATATATTACTGTTGTTTGTTTGATTCCGATGTTTATGACAAGTGCAATGAAAGTTCCGGTTCAATTTGGTGGAACATCGTTATTAATTGTTGTTGTTGTAATCATGGATTTTATGGCACAAGTACAGACTTTAATGATGCCAAATCGTTATGAGTCAATGTTAAAGAAAGCGAATCTTAAAGGCTACGGTCGATAAGTTAGCCAGAAGTTACGGAGAAAAATATGAAAGTTCGTGCTTCAGTCAAGAAATTATGCAGAAATTGTAAAATCATTAAACGTAATGGCATTGTTCGTGTTATTTGCGTTGAAGGTAAACATAAACAACGTCAAGGTTAATTTATTTAACTAGAAGTTGATTTGCATATTTTACTTGCCAAAGTATAGTAAAGCTGGCTAGAATAGCCAGCTTAGATTTAGTTGTGAATTCACCGTTTGAGTATCCTGAAAACGGGCTTTTCAGTATGGTGAATTTGCTAAACATTAACAATAAAGGAGTGCATAGTGGCCCGTATAGCAGGCATTAACATTCCTGATCAACAACATGCTGTGATTGCTTTACAAGCGATTTATGGTATTGGAGCTACCCGTGCTAAGACAATTTGTTCTGAAGCCGGTATTCCTGAAAATGTTAAGATCAGAGAACTATCTGAAGATCAGATTGAAAAGTTACGTGAACAAGTCGCTAAATTTACCGTTGAAGGTGATTTACGTCGAGAAGTAACTATGAGTATCAAGCGTTTATTAGACCTTGGTTGTTATCGTGGCATGCGTCACCGTCGTGGGCTTCCTGTTCGCGGTCAACGCACAAAGACTAACGCTCGTACCCGTAAGGGACCGCGTAAGCCAATCAAGAAATAATTGAGGTATAATTAAATGGCAAAGACACCTGTTCGTACACGTAAACGTGTAAAAAAGCAAGTTTCTGATGGTATAGCTCATATTCATGCATCATTCAACAATACAATCGTAACTATTACCGATCGTCAAGGTAATGCGTTAGGTTGGGCAACCGCTGGTGGTTCTGGTTTCCGTGGCTCTCGTAAGTCAACACCTTTTGCAGCTCAAGTAGCAGCGGAACGTTGTGCTGAAGCTGTCAAAGATTACGGAATTAAGAATCTGGAAGTTATGGTAAAAGGACCTGGTCCTGGTCGTGAGTCAACAATTCGTGCATTAAATGCTGCGGGCTATCGCATCACTAACATTACTGATGTTACTCCGATTCCTCATAACGGTTGTCGTCCACCAAAGAAACGTCGTGTTTAATTTATTAAACATTGAATGTTTAGGATTATTGGAGAAATAAAATGGCAAGATATTTGGGACCAAAACTCAAATTAAGTCGTCGTGAAGGTACAGATTTATTCCTTAAATCTGGTGTCCGAGCGGTTGACAGTAAATGTAAATTAGAACAAGCTCCTGGGCAACATGGTGCGCGTAAACCGCGTTTATCAGATTATGGTGTTCAGTTACGTGAAAAACAAAAAGTTAGACGTATTTATGGAATTTTAGAACGTCAATTCCGTAATTACTACAAAAGCGCAGCGCGTATTAAAGGCAATACAGGTGAAAACCTACTTGGTCTTTTAGAACGTCGCTTAGATAACGTTGTTTATCGCATGGGATTTGGTGCTACTCGCGCTGAAGCTCGTCAATTAGTTAGTCATAAAGCTGTTCTTGTTAATGGTCGCGTTGTAAATATTGCATCTTACCAAGTTTCACCTGAAGATGTGATTAGTGTTCGCGAAAAGTCAAAAAAACAAGCACGTATTAAAGCCGCTTTAGAGTTAGCTGAACAACGTGAAAAACCAACATGGTTAGAAGTTGATGCTAGCAAAATGGAAGGCGTATTTAAACGCTTACCAGAACGTTCAGATTTATCTGCTGACATCAACGAACATTTGATCGTCGAACTTTACTCTAAGTAAAGTTTAGCACTTAAGAGAGGACATAATGCAGGGTTCTGTAACAGAGTTTTTAAAACCTCACCTAGTTGATGTTGTTCAATACAGCCAAACACACGCCAAAGTGACTTTAGAGCCACTTGAACGTGGTTTTGGTCATACTTTAGGTAATGCACTACGCCGCATTTTATTATCATCTATGCCGGGATATGCAGTAACCGAAGTTGAAATTGACGGTGTTCTGCATGAGTACAGTACTAAAGAAGGCGTTCAAGAAGATGTACTTGATATTTTGCTTAATTTAAAAAAATTAGCAGTGCGTGTACATACTAAAGATGATGTTATGCTGACGTTAAATAAATCAGGTATTGGTGCAGTAACCGCATCTGATATCACTCACGATGGTGATGTTGAAATTGTTAATCCTGATTTAGTAATTTGTCATCTTACTGATGCCAATGCTTCAATTAGTATGCGTATTCGTGTACAACGAGGACGTGGTTATGTCCCTGCTTCTGCTCGCGTTAAGTCAGAAGATGAAGAACGACCAATAGGTCGTTTGTTAGTTGATGCATGTTATAGCCCTGTAGAGCGTATCGCATATTCTGTTGATGCTGCTCGTGTGGAACAACGTACGGATTTAGATAAGCTTGTTATCGATATGGAAACAAATGGGACTATCGATCCTGAGGAATCTATTCGTCGTGCATCAACTATTTTGGCTGAACAACTTGAAGCTTTCGTTGATTTACGTGATGTGCGTCAACCAGAAGTGAAAGAAGATAAACCGGAATTTGATCCAGTTCTCTTACGTCCAGTAGATGATTTGGAATTAACTGTTCGGTCTGCTAATTGCTTAAAAGCAGAAGCAGTTCATTATATTGGTGATTTAGTGCAACGTACTGAAGTTGAGTTACTTAAAACTCCTAATCTTGGTAAGAAATCGCTTACTGAAATTAAGGATGTGCTCGCCTCTCGTGGCTTATCTTTAGGCATGCGTCTTGAGAATTGGCCACCAGCAAGTATTGTTGAAGACTAAGATAAAATTTATATAAGAAGGATAAAGTTATGCGCCATCGTAAAAGTGGTCGTCAACTGAACCGAAATAGCAGCCATCGTCAAGCAATGTTTCGTAACATGACAAGTTCACTTGTTGAACATGAAATCATCAAAACTACATTGCCTAAAGCAAAAGAGTTGCGTCGTGTTGTTGAACCGTTAATTACGCTAGCCAAAAGCGATAGCGTAGCTAATCGCCGTCTGGCTTTTGCTCGTATCCGTGATAAAGATACAGTGAAGAAATTATTTTCAGATTTAGGCCCACGTTTTGCTACCCGTCCTGGTGGTTATGTACGTATTTTAAAATGTGGTTTCCGTGATGGAGATAATGCTCCAATGGCTTATATCGAATTAGTTGATCGCCCTGCAGTAGAAGCAGAAGCAACAGCTGAATAATTATTAAATCATTGCGTATTAAAACCGGCTATATGCCGGTTTTTTATTTTCTCATTTACACTTATTGTAATTATATTTTAAATTATAAAGTGCCAACCTTATTTAAAGTTAGTTGTCAGTTAAATGATGCTAAAGAATTATCAACTAACTAAGGCAGGTGAATAACAATTATCGATGTAAGTGTAGTTAGCTAATAATGAGGTGGTGGTGTTTCTTCCGATAAGTTGGCAATATTCGATGATTGTGTTGCTTGTAGCTTTTGTGATAATAAAGTCAATTGCTCTTTTAATTTGCTGATATCTGCTTGAAGGGTTGTTACCATACGGTTTAATTCCTCAATGGTAACTTCTTGAAAAGCAACTTTAGTTTCAAGTAATTCTAGTTGTTGATTCATAAAAACAGGCTTATGTATGCATATAATATATATGCTATATTGTAAGTAAAAATGGCTATCAAATCCATCCCCGTTCGGCAAAAGAGACATATTCGCCTTTACCAATTACAAGGTGATCAATAATACGAATATCAATCAAGTTACAAACTTGATCTATTTTTACTGTTAGCGCACGGTCAGCTTGACTTGGTTCGGCTATGCCTGAAGGGTGGTTGTGTGCCAAAATTAATGCAGCGGCATTATATTGTAATGCTCGTTTAGCGATTTCTCGAGGGTGAACTTCTACACAATTATAGGTACCGATAAACATTTCTTCTGATGAAATAACATGATTTTGGTTATCTAGAAAAATCACCATAAAAACCTCACGTTCTTTATCTGCCAAACGGCTAGCTAAATAATGGTGGGTTAGTGCTGGTGAAGTCAGTGAGTTTTCATTGGATATTTTAACTTTTAGATATCGATGTGACAGCTCGACAACAGCTTTTAGTTGGGTGTATTTTGCTGTGCCTAACCCCTGCTTTTTGCAAAAATCACTATGGCTTGCATTAATTAAATTATAAAAAGAACCAAACTCATTTAACAATTTTTGTGATAGTTCTAAAACAGGTAAGCCTTTGGTGCCTGTTCGTAAAAAAAGTGCAAGTAATTCTGCATCACTGAGAGTTTCAACGCCAAATTTTAACAGCTTTTCCCGTGGCATCAACGAAGCTGGTTGTGAAGACATAATGCTAAATTCCAATAATAGCAAAATCTAGATTATTAACGGAAAAATTAACAGTACAAAACAGTGTTATAAAATATTGGGATTTATTTCACAAATTATTAAGTAATATTTTGGATATCTGGCAAATAAAAAGCGCTATATAGCGCTTTTATCATTACATCCTAAACGACGACAACTTAGTGGCAACCGCAACCGCCATGGCCTCCGCCACAACAACCACTATCATCATCTTCATGGTCATGGCCACCACAACCGCAACCACCATGATCATGCCCATGCTCACCATGAATATGACCGTGGGCTATTTCTTCTTCTGTGGCTTCACGAATAGCTAATACTTCAACGTTAAATTTTAGATCTTGTCCCGCTAGCATATGATTACCATCAATCGTGATATTATCACCATCGATAGCGGTAATTTCAACTGGTAAAGAACCATGCTCAGTATCAGCAAAAAAGCGCATACCGACTTCTAATTCATCAACACCGACAAACACATCACGAGGAACATTTTGCACAAGTGCATCATTAAAATCACCATATGCATTAATTATTTCAACTTCAAATTTATCACCAACTTGATGACTTTCTAAGGCTTTTTCAAGATCTTGTAATAAGTTTCCTGCGCCATGCAAATACTCAAGCGGAGCAGTTGCTGTTGCTTCATCAACAAGAACGCCATCTTTCGTTCTAACTTGGTATGCTATACTTACTACTGTGTTTTTTGCTATTTTCATTTTATCTCCAACGGGCTATAACGAGCAAATAAGCTATAGATTTTAGCTGAAAAAAGATTATCTGTATGCTAATTTCTCTTTTATTTTGTAAAAATATTTTAGGAAAGTATAATGATCAAGTAGCATTATGAAAGCAATTTATTCAAATAAAATAAAAATATTGGGTATTATTCTTGATAAAGGTATTTTACTCACTTTCGATATTTAATCAGGATGAAGTGATAAATATCCCTTAATAAACAGATCTCATTCTAATATTGGCGCTAGCTAGATAATTGATATTAGAAATAGTCCAACTTTGAGATGATTTAATCGATGATCAAATAGAATTGTTTTATGAAGTTTTTTAAAATAAAAAAATTGATAGATAATTATTGTTTTTGTGGGATTCTTGTCCAATAGAAGCTATTTGAATTACTGATGAGGAGCTTTTGGCATAACGCAGTTAATTGTTTATATTATTGGCAAATAACAGCTGATTATCCTCTAAATTCTGTAATAAATTGATGCAGTATTCGAGTCAATAAGACAAGTTTAACGCTCAATATCATCCCATATAAGATGTAATCAAATAGTATTCCTTATAAATAACTAGAATAATCTCTCCCGCCTGAGGCGAGAGAGAAAAATCATAAGCTTATTTAAGCTCTAACTCATTCATTGCAGCAATACTAAACCCACCATCAACATGGATGACTTCGCCAGTAATGCCAGATGCTAGATTTGAGCATAAAAACGCAGCCGAATTGCCCACATCTTCGGTAGTAACTGTGCGACGAATTGGCGTGACTGATTCACAATGAGATAACATTTTCTTGAAGTCTTTAATGCCAGATGCTGCAAGCGTACGAATTGGTCCTGCTGAAATGGCATTAACGCGCACACCTTCTGGTCCCATGGCATTTGCCATATAACGAACATTGGCTTCTAATGATGCCTTAGCTAGGCCCATTACGTTATAGTTAGGAATCGCACGTTCAGCACCTAGATAAGAAAGAGTGACTAAAGCTGAATTTGGATTTAACATCGATCGGCATGCTTTTGCCATCGCAACAAAACTATAAGAGCTGATGTCATGTGCAATAGCAAACCCTTCACGAGTTACTGCGTTAACATAATCGCCATCTAATTGATCGCCAGGTGCAAAAGCAATAGCATGGACAAATCCGTCAAATTTATCCCAAGTTTTTGCAAGTTCTGCAAATAGTTCAGTGATGCTATCATCGTGAGCGACATCGCAAGGTAAAACGATTTTAGAACCAAAATCAGCAGCGAATTCTTCAACACGTGTTTTTAATTTATCATTTTGATAAGTAAAAGCTAATTCAGCTCCTTCACGATGCATCGCTTGTGCAATACCATAAGCAATAGAACGATTACTTGCAACACCAGTAACCAGTATGCGCTTACCTGCTAAAAATCCCATAAATTATTCCTCTAATGTTTCTACTTTAATAGATTAGGATAGTGACGATTATATGTTGATAACGGCAATTGCGCCACAATAAATTTATGTTTCGCAACTTGTTGTTATTTTATCTTGTGTTACTGTGAGTTGTTTATGTGCTTAGCCATTGACTATAATAGCTAACTATTAATTTGTTTTAAGGATGATGCAATTTGAAAAACTTAGTTAATTATAAAATGTTGCCAATTTGGGATGCGCAAAACTTACCGCCATCATTTAGCGAAAAGCACAATACCCAAGCGGGCACTTGGGCAAAATTACATATTATTGCTGGTAGTTTGGATTTTGAAATGCTAACTGAGCAAGGCGAGGTCATAAGTCGACATCACTATGATATTGAGCATCAACCACCATTTGTATTGCCTCAGCAGTGGCACCGTATTGCCAAGGTGTCAAATGACCTACAATGCCAACTCGCTTTTTATTGTCAACCCGAGGATTACACGCATAAAAAGTACCAAATGACTAAGACGCATTCTGAAGTCGTGTCAGCGTGTCAATTTATTCCTAGGGGGCGGGTGTTAGATCTTGGCTGTGGATCTGGTCGTAATTCGCTTTATCTTCAGCGGTTAGGCTTTGATGTAGAGGCGGTAGATAAATCTCAATCAAGTATTGAGAATCTACAACAAATTATTACAAACGAAAATTTGCCACGTATAAATGCTACGATTTATGATATTAACCAAGCAAACTTAAAAGGTGAATATGATCTAATTATCTCAACTGTTGTGATGATGTTTTTACAACCCGATAAAATCCCAGATATTATTCATAATATGCAACAAGTTACCCAATATGGCGGTTATAATTTAATTGTTTGCGCAATGTCAACGGATGATTACCCATGTTCTATCGGATTTTCATTCACATTTAAAAAACAAGAATTATTAAATTATTATCAAGATTGGGAGATCATAAAATATAATGAAGATATTGGCCAATTGCATAAAACAGATATTCATGGTAACCGAATAAAATTAAGGTTTGCTACACTTTTGGCGAGAAAACGATAAATATTACAGGATGAAATCCTGTAATATTAGCGCTTAGATTGTGAGCCTACGTATTGTTAACCCATGCTTAGTTGTTCACCAACAACAAACCATGTTTTACGAGAATTTAATAAATCTTGCGCTGACATCGGCTTTTTACCCGCAGGTTGTAGAAGTGTTATATTCAATGCATTTTGGCTAGTTGCAATACAAATACCATTTTTGTCTGCTTTTAAAATAGTGCCTGCGGGTTGTTCTGTGTCAATTTCAACAACATCGGCTTGCCATACCTTAATCGGCTCACCATTAATGTCAAAATAGCTAACTGGCCATGGGTTAAAAGCGCGAATACAACGTTCAAGTTGCTTAGCAGGTAGGCTCCAATTAAGTTTTGCCTCCTGTTTTGAAAGTTTTTCGGCATAAGTTGCTTGTGATGAATCTTGTCTTTCTGGTTGGATTCTTCCTTCGCCGATTAAGGCTAATGTATCAAGTAGCGCTTGTGGTCCTAATTGGGCTAGTTTTTCATACAGTGATGCGCTGGTGTCGGTATGCTCAATTGGGCAAGAAAGTTTATATAACATATCACCCGTATCAAGCCCTGCGTCCATCTGCATGATAGTAACACCTGTGACTTGATCGCCAGCCCAGCAAGCACGTTGAATAGGTGCTGCACCACGCCAACGTGGTAGTAATGAACCATGCACATTCAAACAGCCTAATTTAGGCATATCAAGTACAGATTGTGGTAAAATCAGCCCGTAAGCAACAACAATCATAATATCAGCATTTAATTTTTCAATAATTTTTTGATTTTCTTCATTTTTAAGCGTTACTGGTTGATAAACAGTAATATCATGCTCAACAGCCAATTGCTTAACAGGGCTTGCTGTTAACTTATTACCACGACCAGCAGGTCGGTCGGGTTGAGTAAAAACAGCAATCACATTATGATGAGACTCAATTAGCGCCTTTAGATGAGTCGCGGCAAAATCAGGTGTGCCAGCAAAAATAATATTTAATGGTTTAGTTATATGTGGCATTAGCGTTATATCCATAATTAAAAGATAATAGAAATTATACCCCAAATTTTAGCAAGAATCTTTAATCAGCAAGGAGTGATATTTATTTGTATGCTTTCGGGTGTGCTAGGCTTGCTCCGTTGGTGGTTTATTCTGATGCCAAATAACAACCGTCCACAGCCGATTGGGGGAGAGTTAAAAATGGGGATATTTGGCGCTTAAAAATCATTCAGAAAACCCATTGATTTTATTGAAGTTTTTATTTTGATTTTTTTATGAAAAAATAACTGTTTTTTCCCCCTAAAGGCTAATACCGTGCTTATACGGTGTCAGAATGTGCTACCGACGGTATGAGGTTAGCACGCCAAACAAGGATGTTTAGCGATGCTATTTTATTGGGAATAATTTTGTTATAAACAAATTAATAAACAATTATTTAGTTTTAAAATGGTAAGAATATTGGCACTAGTGCAATATCAACTGCCATCACCAAAAACGTTAATGGCACGCCAATTTTGACAAAATCTCCAAAGCTATAGCCACCAGGTGCTACTACCATGGTTTTAATTGGTGAAGACACTGGCGTAATAAATGACGCTGATGTGGCAATGGCTACCGTCATAGCAAATGGGTACGGCGAATAGCCAAATTTTAATGCTAAATCAATAGCAATTGGTGCAATTAAAATGGCTGTTGCGGTATTGGATATAAATAAGCCAATTGTTGAGCATAATAAAAAAATAAATGTTAGTACCATATAGGGACCAAAATGGCGCAGGTGGATTTCGAGCCATACGGATATAAGTGATATCCCTCCTGTTTTATTGAGAGCTAGTGCAAAGGGCATCATACCAATGATTAAAATTAATGTTGGCCAGTGGATTGATCGGTAAGCGCTGGCCATGTCAATGCACCGTGTTGCACCCATTAATAAGCAGGCAATGAGTGCAGCTACGACATTTGGTACAATACCTGTAACCATGAATAGAATCATTATGGCTAAATTAATTAATGCTGCATATGCCTGTGAACTTGCTGGTGCGACATCATCAATATCTGATGGGTAATCTAATACAACAAAATCGCTTGTTCGTGTTTGTAGTTTTTGGATCGATCCCCAGTCACCACACACTAATAATGTATCGCTCATTTCTAGGCGCTCTTGGAATAAGTTGTTGGTTTCAACAGGGGCATGATTGCGCCAGATGCCAATGACAGTTAGGAAATATTTTCCCCTAAAATTAATTTCATTGAGTGTTTTACCACATAATGTTGATTCTGGTAAGAGTGCAACTTCAGCCATGCCGACTTCTTTAACTTGTTCTGAAAAATATTCGCCACGTAATACTTTCGGTTCAAGGTGATTGGTGGTTAAAAAAGTGCGGTAGTCGGCTTCAGAATGCGACATGTCAAGTAATAGAATGTCATTTTCACGAAATTCAGTTGATCCATTAACGGGGATTAGTACTTTTTGAAATTTTCGCCAGCGCTCAATACCAATCACATTTACGCCGTGTTCACTACGTAGATGTAAACCATCGATAGTGCGCCCCACAAAAGGTGAGCCAGCAAGTATCTGTGCTCGGTGTGCACGACCAATTAATTTATAGTCTCGAATTAAATCGGTTATTTTTCGCCTTTGTGGCTGGGTATTGGTGGGGGAGGCTTGTTCCGCTGAGAGTAACCAATTTCGAGTTAATACACAGTAAATGATCCCAACTGCTAAAACACCTAAACCAATTGGTGTAATTGAAAAAAAACCAAATTCAGTTAGTTTAAAGTGGCTCAGTTCACTGTTGACAACTAGGTTGGGGGCTGTGGCCACTAAAGTCATCATGCCACTAATTAAAGCAGCAATACAAAGTGGCATCATTAATTTTTTTACATGAATGCCAGTGTGATTAGCAATGCTGATAGCAACAGGGATGAAAATAGCAACAACGCCTGTTGAGCTCATTACTGAGCCGAGCAAGGCAACGCCTAACATGATATAGATAATAATACGGATATCGTTTTTGCCTGCTATTTTAAGAATATACTCGCTCATTTTGTATGAGATACCTGTTCTTACAAGGCTTTCTCCAATTATAAATAATAATGCAATTAGGATTATGTTGGGATCACTAAAGCCTGCTAATGCTTCTGATGGCGTGAGTACGCCAGTGATGGTAATGGCTGTAATTGTCAGTAATGCAATAATGTCCATTCTTAATTTGCTCAATGAGAATAGCATAATTGCAATAAACAATAATAAGCAGACAGTAATCAGTGGCGAATATTGGGAAAAAGAGCTCGGTAAAAAGGCTGTAATCGATGACATTAAATTATGTCCAGATGGCGATTGTTCCACGGAATATCACTCTATTGTTTCGAGAAGATTTTCGACATAATACCTTGGTTTATTGCAATAGGGAATATCTTCACACAAAGTTTGTTATGCAATAAGCAGATAAGCGTTCTGTTCATTGCTTGTTTTTTAGCATTTCTTGCTGTTTATTTTAAAGGCTATTCGCGTTATTTCAAAGTGGGTGTAATTTATACGGATGAGGTAAGTCATTGAGCGAACTTTTGAGGAGAGAGTATGTCATCAAAAAAAACAGTAGCACAAATTATAGTTGATATTTTAGCTGAGGCGGGTGTTAAACATTGCTATGGTATTGTGGGTGATACGTTAAATCACATCACCTCAGCCATTAAAAGAAGTGATATTCAGTGGGTGCATGTTCGTCATGAAGAAGTTGGTGCTTTTGCTGCAGGAGCTGAAGCTTATTTGACCGATCAAATCACTGCTTGTGCTGGCTCTTGTGGGCCAGGCAGTTTGCATTTTATTAATGGTATTTATGAAGCACAACGCAATCGAGTTCCTGTTATTTTGTTAGCAAGCCAGCTTGTTACTTCACAGCAAGGAACAGATTTCCCACAAGAAGTTGATTTTGAAACGTTATATAAAAATTGTTCTGTATTTTGCCGGCAAATCAATGATCCTACTCAAGTAAGAGAAATCACTACAGCAGCCATTCAAACAGCAATTAACCAACGAGGCGTAGCCGTTTTAGTTATTCCGTATAATGTGAGTTTAGAGAAAGTGGAGGATAATAGCCACCGTAAAATTTATCATCCTCACCCTATTATTCGTCCATCAGATCAAGAACTTAGCAAAATTGCCAGTATGCTAAATAAAAATAATAAAGTGACTATTTTTGCAGGTCAAGGTGTCTATGAAGCTCATGATGAGCTCATTGCTTTAGCTCATAAATTAAAATCGCCTATTGTACATACTTCGAGAGCTAAAGATTTTGTTGAATATGATAACCCTTACAATGTTGGCATGACAGGAATGTTTGGCGTTGAGTCAGGAACCACCGCAATAAAAGAGTGTGATGTACTTTTAATGTTAGGTGCTGATTTTGCATGGTCACAATTCTACCCAGATAAGGCTGCTATTATTCAAGTTGATATTGATGCAACTCACCTTGGACGGCGGCATCCTGTTGATATCGGTGTAGTTGGGAGTTGTAAACCGACTTTGGCAACACTGCTACCTTTAGTTGATGAGAAACAAGATGATGAGTTTTTAGGGTTATGCCAAAAATTGTACACCAAATCAATGAAAAAATTGAATAAAAAAACGATTCCTTCTCGCTCAACCATTCATCCTCAATATTTAACTGAACTTATTGATAAATATGCAACTGATGATGCTGTACTTTGTGCTGATGTCGGTTCGGCAATGGTTTGGGCTTGTCGCCATTTTAATACCAATGGCAAAAGACGCACCGTAATCAGTTTAAAACATGGCACAATGGCTAATGCGATGCCACAAGCTTTAGGGGTACAAAAAGCATTTCCAAATCGGCAAGTGATCTCCTTGTCAGGCGATGGCGGTATAAGTATGTTGCTGGGCGATTTATTAACCACAATTCAAGAACAGTTACCTATAAAAATTATTGTACTAAATAATAGCTCGCTCAACTTTGTTGAATTAGAGCAAAAATCGGAAGGGTTAGTTGATCACTATACTGACTTACAAAATCCTGATTTTGCAAAACTTGCTGATTCAATTGGCCTTTTTTCTATCAGGGTGGATGATTCTGATTTACTTGAGTCTGCTGTGCAATCATTTTTAGCTCACTCTGGTCCAGCGTTATTAGATGTTAAAACCAGTGCTAATGAACTTGTTATGCCCCCTGAAATCCACGCATCGCAAGTAATGGGAATGGCACTTTATGGTGTCAAAGCCTCATTACATGGAAAAATGGGGGACGTGGTAAATTTATTGGTAGATAATTTTATTAAGAAATAATTTATTTATACCGATAAATTTATTTATAAAGAAGTTTCAGCTAATACCTAATTTTTAGTCTATTTTCTTAAGATTTCTGCCACTGTATGTGGCAGATTAAGCATATTAAAAGCTAACCGCACCTTCTTCTGCGGTAGTTAAATTTTCTCTGATAATGGTAAATAGTTCTCTTCCATAACCAAGATGCGAATCGGTTAATTCGAAAGGATAAGGTGTACGTTTAGCTAATTCAGCTTCGTCAACTAATAGAGTTATTTCACCTGTTTGCCCATTTACACGGATCATGTCGCCATTTTGTACTTTACTAAGTAAACCGCCATCATAAGCTTCAGGGGTAACATGGATCGCTGCTGGAACTTTTCCTGATGCGCCCGATAATCGACCGTCAGTTAATAATGCAACTTTGTAACCTTTATCTTGTAGCACACCTAGCGGTGTTATCAATTTGTGCAATTCTGGCATACCAATAGCTTTGGGTCCTTGATAACGTACAACAACCACACAGTCTTTATCTAACTTACCGGCCTTATATTCAGCCTCTAAATCATATTGGCTATTAAAAATGACCGCAGGTGCTTCAATAATTTGATGTTCAGGCGCAACTGCTGATGTTTTCATTATTGCACGGCCAAGATTGCCAGACATCACTTTTAATCCGCCATGTGAATTAAACGGTTTTTGGATTGAGGCAATCACGCTATCATCTAATGATTTTGTTGGGCCGTTGCGAAAAATGAGTTGACCATTTTCTAAAATCGGCTCTTGGGTATAACGGCTAAGTCCATGTCCTACCACGGTTTGTACATCTTCGTGTAATAAACCTCCTGCCAATAATTCGCGAACCAATAAAGATGTGCCTCCAGCAGCTTGAAAATAGTTGATATCAGCAGGTCCATTTGGGTAAATTCGACAAATTAAGGGGACTACGGTGGATAGATCTGAAATATCATCCCAGTTAATGATAATTCCCGCAGCTTTAGCCATGGCTACAATATGCATAGTTAAATTGGTTGATCCCCCAGTGGCAAGTAATGCCACTAAACCATTAATAATGACTTTTTCGTCAACCATTTTACCAACGGGCATATAATTACCCGATTGGTTCGTTAGGCGAGTGATCTGTTTAGCAGCAGCATTGGTTAACTCAAAACGCAATGCTGTTTCAGGATGAACAAATGCCGCGCCCGGTAAATGTAACCCCATTAATTCCATTACCATTTGGTTGCTATTGGCTGTACCATAAAAGGTGCAAGTGCCACTAGTATGGTAAGAGGCTGATTCAGACTCAAGCAAATCTTCACGCGAAGCTTTACCTTCCGAATAAAGTTGGCGGATACGCACTTTTTCTTTATTTGATAGTCCTGATGGCATTGGTCCTGCAGGAACAAAAATGGCAGGTAAATGCCCAAAAGTTAATGCACCAACCAATAAGCCAGGCACGATTTTATCGCAAATGCCAAGGTATAGTGCGCCATCAAACATATTATGTGAAAGCCCAATTGCTACCGACATGGCTATGACATCACGACTCATTAATGATAATTCCATTCCAGGTTCGCCTTGAGTTACCCCATCGCACATGGCCGGCACGCCGCCAGCCATTTGACCAACAGCGCCAACTTCGTGAAGCACTTTGCGTATTTGTTCAGGATAGCATTCGTAAGGCTTGTGCGCTGAAAGCATATCATTGTAGGAATTAATAATGCCAATATTACTTTTTAAGATGTTTTTTAGATCGTTTTTATCATCAATACAACAAGCCGCAAAACCATGGGCTAAATTGCTGCATGGTAAACTAGAACGGGTGACTTTTTTGCTCATCGCGTGTTCTATTTTTTGTAAATAAGCTTGGCGAGTCGCTTTAGAACGCTCAATAATACGTTGAGTTACAGCTTGAATGATGCGATTCACATTAACCTCTTAAATTATCATTGTTATCTTTCTAATTTTATTTATATTATTCATAATTACATATTGAACGTATGACTTGCTCTGTATCATTGACAACATCAGTTAATGGTTGCTCAATGTTAACCGTATAGACATCTTTTTCATGAATCGTTGGCTCTTCTAGCGTGTCAAATTGTGATTGTAGCATTCCGCTTTTTTGGTAATGGCCTTTACGTTTAGCTAATCGCTTAGCAATGACATCATAGCTTCCTTTTAGATAAATAAAGTGAATGTTTTTATTTTCACCACGAATAATATCTCGGTATTTTCGTTTTAACGCTGAGCAGATAATAATTGAAACATCATTAACATTGCGCATTGCAAATGCGGCATTGCTAATTAGGTTAAGCCAAGGCATTCGATCTTCATCGTTTAATGGTGTGCCATTTCGCATTTTTAAAATATTGGCTTTAGGGTGCAAAAAATCGCCATCTAAAAAAGACGCATCAAGGTTATAAGCTACTTGCTTGGCAACCGCTGATTTACCACAACCTGACACACCCATTAATACAAAAATTGGTTTATCTTGTGTTGTCATAGTAAACTCTTCCACTATTTTGTTACTGGTAACATGTTACAAATTAAGATTTTTTTTGCAATTTAAAAAAGTTTATTTTGTGATCTGGATCGAGTTTTTCTTTTTATTTTTAAATAGATAGATCTTTTGCTGTTTCAGAGGCTATCAAATAATATGTACGACAATCTAGGATTGATTGTTTAGTCAAAATTAAAAGAAACTAAGATAAGTATCTCTGTTAAATCGCCTTGCCGTTAATCGAGCTGCAAAGTTCAAAACAATGGGGGGTTTTACTTATTTTTTGTAAAAAATATTCAGGATACTATACCATTTTACCGGTGGAGATAATGTATTACATCAACTTCAAATTAACAACTTATAACGAGCAAGGAAAGTAATTGCACAATGGCTAACCATTTATTACATCCTAAAGTGGTTGTGCTTATTTAGACTTGAGATACACCAGTAACTCCTCTTTTTATACTTAACCATCTATTTGTCTGAATCTTTTTGGTAAAATCAATGTTTTAAATAGCCACGCCGTTCACTTTCTTTTATAATGTTGTTCTATTTTTACCTATGTTTAGCTTAAAAAGAGTAATTAGCATGAAAATTTTAGCTGGTTCTTCTGCTTTATCTGCATTTCGTATAAGTAAAATCCTATCTGTTTGCCGTGAAAAATCCATCCCCGTTATTAATATTGACGCGCAATATATTCATTTTATTGATCTGTTTAAAGATTTAACGAGTGATGACCAGTTGACGCTTGATAAGTTATTGCAATATGGTCCTAAATCAACGCAAGTAAATGGTGAGCATAAAACCCAAAGACAACTCTTTTTAGTGACGCCTCGTGCCGGAACGATTTCGCCTTGGTCATCAAAAGCAACCGATATCGCGCATAATTGTGGGTTAACGCAGGTTCATCGAATTGAGCGGGGTATTGCGTATTATGTTGAAATGAGTAGCCCTTTTACTCAAGTACAGCAAGTCGCTTTTGAAAGCTTAATTCATGATCGCATGATGGAAACGGTATTTACGGATTTTGCTCAAGCAGAAAAATTATTTAAAGCCGATAAACCAGCACCAGTAACCGTAATTGACTTATTAGGACAGGGTCACCAAGCATTAGAGGAAGCTAATTTAAAATTAGGACTGGCTTTAGCGCCAGATGAAATTGATTATTTGGTTGAGAATTTCCAAAAATTAAACCGTAATCCAACGGATATTGAACTTTATATGTTTGCTCAAGCAAACTCTGAACATTGTCGTCATAAGATTTTTAATGCTGACTGGATTATTGATGGTGTGAAGCAACCCAAATCATTGTTTAAGATGATAAAGAATACTTTTGAACATACGCCAGATTATGTGTCATCCGCTTATAAAGATAATGCCGCGGTTATGGACGGATCTAAAGTCGGGCGTTTTTTTGCTGATAATGACAATCAAACTTATCGATATCATCAAGAATTTGCTGATATTTTAATGAAAGTTGAAACGCATAACCACCCAACAGCCATATCTCCTTGGCCAGGAGCTGCAACGGGAAGTGGTGGCGAAATTCGTGATGAAGGAGCAACGGGAAGAGGTGCTAAACCCAAAGCAGGATTAGTCGGATTTTCCGTTTCTAACTTACGCATTCCTCATTTTGAACAACCTTGGGAACAAGATTTTGGTAAGCCTGATCGTATTGTTAGCGCGCTTGATATTATGATGGAAGGTCCGCTTGGCGGTGCTGCTTTCAATAATGAATTTGGGCGACCTGCTCTATTAGGGTATTTTCGAACCTATGAAGAAAAGGTTAATAGCCATAATGGTGAAGAGCTTCGCGGTTATCATAAGCCTATTATGCTAGCAGGCGGTCTTGGTAATATTCGCCATGAACATATTCAAAAAGGTGAGTTTCCAGCTGGCTCTAAATTGATTGTTTTAGGTGGCCCTGCTATGAATATTGGGCTTGGTGGTGGCGCAGCTTCATCAATGACATCTGGTCAGTCGGATGCGGATCTTGATTTTGCTTCTGTTCAGCGAGATAACCCAGAAATGGAACGTCGTTGTCAGGAAGTTATCGATCGTTGTTGGCAACTTGGTGAAGATAACCCTATCTTATTTATTCATGATGTGGGCGCAGGTGGTTTATCTAATGCGATGCCCGAACTGGTTAGTGATGGTGGCTGTGGGGGGCAATTTGAACTCCGCAAAATACTTAGCGATGAACCCAGCATGTCACCGCTAGAAATTTGGTGTAATGAATCACAAGAACGTTATGTTCTTGCTATTCATCCCGATAAATTAGCGCTGTTTGATGAACTCTGTCAGCGTGAACGAGCACCTTATGCCGTTATTGGTGAGGCAACCGTCAATAAAGCTGTGATTTTACATGACGAACATTTTAATAATAACCCGATAGCTTTGCCGTTAGATGTTTTATTGGGAAAAACACCAAAAATGTTACGAGAGGTGAAATCTAGTCAAGCCGAAGGCGATCGTTTTTCCACATCGGATATTAATTTATATGATGCCGTAAAGCGTGTGCTACATTTGCCCGTTGTAGCGGAAAAAACATTTTTAATTACGATTGGTGACCGTTCTGTAAGCGGTATGGTTGCTCGAGATCAAATGGTTGGACCTTGGCAAGTACCCGTGGCCGATTGTGCTGTTACAACAGCAAGCTTTGATAGCTATTATGGTGAAGCCATGTCAATGGGTGAGCGAGCGCCAGTAGCCTTACTTAATTATGCAGCATCAGCACGTTTAGCTGTTGGTGAGGCAATTACCAATATTGCGGCGACCAATATTGGTGATATTAAGCGTATTAAGCTTTCGGCTAACTGGATGGCAGCAGCTGGGCACCCAGGCGAAGATGCTGGTCTTTACCAAGCAGTTAAAGCTATTGGTGAAGAGTTATGCCCTGCATTAGGCTTAGCCATTCCAGTTGGTAAAGATTCCATGTCAATGAAAACCACATGGCAACAAGATGGTGAGCAGAAAACGGTAACCTCACCATTGTCGTTAGTGATTTCTGCATTTGCTCGCGTGGAAGATGTGCGCAAAACCGTCACACCACAACTTGATACAGATGAAGATAATTTATTATTATTTGTTGATTTATCAAAAGGTCATCAAGCATTAGGTGCAACCGCATTAGCACAAGTTTATCGTCACCTAGGGCAAAGAACGGCTGATGTTCATGATGCCAAAGAATTAGCTTCTTTTTATCAAGCTATCCAAACGTTAATAGCTCAAAAATCTTTACTTGCTTACCATGATCGTTCCGATGGTGGTTTATTGGTTACTTTGGCAGAAATGGCATTTGCTGGGCATTGTGGTATTGATGTTGATATTCATTCCCTTGGTCGTGATGTGATTGCTTCTTTATTTAATGAGGAGCTAGGCGCAGTTATTCAAATTCGAGGCAGTGATTTAGATGAAGTCATGAATTGCTTTAAGCAGTTTGGGCTTTCTCATGCTATTCATCAGTTAGGATCGGCTAAAGCTGGTCAGCAATTCATTGTGCGTAATAATACCTCGATGGTATACAGCGAATCACGTTCAACTTTAAGAACATGGTGGGCAGAAACGACATGGCAGATGCAACGCTTACGAGATAATCCTGAATGTGCAGATCAAGAACATCAAGCTAAACAGAATGAAGACGATCCGGGCTTGAATGTGAAGCTTACCTTTGATCCAATGCAAGATATTGCCGCGCCTTATATAGCCAAAGGGAGCAAACCGAAAGTGGCAATTTTACGTGAGCAAGGTGTTAATTCTCATGTTGAAATGGCTGCTGCATTTGATAGGGCTGGCTTTGAAGCAGTCGATGTGCATATGACAGATTTACTTTCAGGTCGCATTACGCTTAGCCAATTTAATACACTGGTGGCTTGTGGCGGTTTTTCTTATGGTGATGTTTTAGGGGCTGGTGAAGGCTGGGCTAAATCAATTTTATTTAACGAAAAAGTACGTGATGAATTTGAGCAATTCTTCCATCGTCAAGATACCCTATCACTAGGGGTTTGTAACGGTTGTCAGATGATGTCGAATTTAAAGGATTTAATTCCGGGCGCTGATTTGTGGCCTCGTTTTGTACGCAATTTATCCGAGCGTTTCGAAGCGCGCTTTAGCTTAGTGCAAATTCAACCTAGCCCTTCATTATTCTTTATTGATATGAATGGCTCACATATGCCAATTGCGGTTTCACACGGGGAAGGGTGTGTTGAAGTCTGCGATGATAGTCATCTTCACAAATTAGAAACCTCTGGATTAATTGCAGTACGCTATATTGACCACTTTGGCAAAGTAACTCAACAATACCCTGCCAATCCAAATGGCTCGCCAAATGGTATTACTGCCGTAACATCCAAAGATGGACGTGTAACCATTATGATGCCACATCCCGAGCGAGTATTTAGGACTGTGACCAATTCATGGCATCCTGATAACTGGGGCGAAGATAGTCCTTGGATGCGAATGTTCCGTAATGTGCGTAAGCAACTTGGGTAAGTTCAGTTCACACTAAAAACAATATCGCCGATGATAACATCGGCGATTTTTTTATGATTGTTGTTTACAAAGATTAAGCTTGCGCTGATTGTTTTTGTCTTTGAGTTAATGACTTAGCTAACTGGTTATTCATTTTTTGTAATAATTGTTCAGTTGTTTCCCAACTAATACAAGCATCAGTAACAGACACACCATATTTCAAGTTTTCTTGAGGTTGTTCTGACGGTTGATTCCCTTCAAATAAATTACTTTCAATCATCACACCAATAATGGAATTATTACCTTTTTCGATTTGATCAATAATAGTATCAGCAACAATCGGTTGGTTACGATAATCTTTATTAGAATTGGCATGGCTACAGTCAATCATTAAATTAGGTAATAAACCTGCCTTTTTCATTTGTGTTTCACACACTGCCACATTTTCAGCATCAAAATTAGGTGTTTTACCGCCACGTAAAATAACATGACCATGCGGATTACCCATAGTTTGTAATATTGTAACCTGCCCTTGTTGATTAATACCAACAAAGCGGTGCGCCATAGATGCAGATTTCATTGCATTAATTGCCACATCTAAGCTCCCATCGGTTCCATTTTTAAAACCAACCGGCATGGATAGTCCTGAAGCCATTTCTCGATGCGTTTGGGATTCAGTTGTTCTTGCACCGATTGCTGACCAACTAATTAAATCACCAATATATTGCGGAGTATTAGGATCTAACGCTTCGGTTGCAATTGGTAAACCAATTTTAGTGATATCCAGTAGTAATTTACGTGCTTTTTTTAATCCATGTTCAATATCAAATGAACTATCCATATGAGGATCGTTAATCATACCTTTCCAACCCACGGTTGTTCTAGGTTTTTCAAAATAGACACGCATGACGATAAATAAATTACCTTTCACTTCGTCCGATAGTTTTTTTAATTTATGCGCATATTCAAGTGCTGCCTCAGTATCATGAATAGAGCAAGGACCACATACGATAAGCAATCGATGATCTCGACGCTCTAAAATATCAACGATAGTTTGTCTTGATAAGGCAATTTGGTTTTCTAGATCGTGGGATAACGGGTAAAGCTGTTTTATTTCTTCAGGTGTGATTAACATGTGTTCATCTTTAATTCGGACATTATTTAGCGTATCTTTTAACATTTTGCTTTCCTTGTTAAAACCATTTAAATATTTTATATGTAAAATATTAATTACATAGACGACTAGTATGTAAACACAAAATTACATAATAGTAAATAAAATTCTTATTGTTTGCTTAGAATAAAGGAAATTTATTGTGGTTATATTATGTAAAGTAAAATAAAAAATAGTTTATATGAAATCAATCAAATAAAAGTAAGTGTAATTGTAAACTTATTTTTACATCTGATGGGGTTGTTCATTTTTGTTTATCTAATTTTTTCAAGGAATAGTTTATTATCGCTATTTAGCATTACATAGGGTAGTGATAATCATGTATTGAATGTAACACCTGTTAGTAATATTAAAGTCTGTTCATCAACACAACTAAATAATTGCTTATTTAGTTGTGTAAAGCAATTTCAGGTAATGACTATGTTTCAGTAAAAAATTAATACGTATTCAATTAATCAGTATAAGGCTAGCTGCTCGAAATAGAATCTAAAACTAGGTTTTTATCAATTCCATCGATTACTTCAGCATGGCCAATCTTAGTTGGTATAACTAGCCTTAACTGTCCCGATATCACTTTTTTATCGCGCATCATATGTGGAAGGTAGGATTCAATAGACATTTGTGATGGTCTTACGACAGGAAGTTTTGCTCTTATTAACAGGTTTTTAATGCGATCTATTTCAGCATCTGTTAATTTACCTAATCTTTTGGCTGTTTGCGCTGCCATTAACATGCCAACACTGACTGCTTCACCATGTAGCCAGTTTCCATACCCTAGTTCTGCTTCAATAGCGTGACCATATGTGTGACCAAGGTTTAACAGTGCGCGCATACCTTGTTCTGTCTCGTCTGCAGCGACCACTTGCGCTTTAAGTTCGCAACAACGATAAATACAGTAACTTGTAGCATCAACATCTAAGTTTAGCACATCGTTGATATGGGTTTCTAACCAAGAAAAAAATTGAGCATCTAAAATAATACCGTATTTAATCACCTCAGCCAGCCCTGCGGAAAGCTCTCGTTGAGGCAATGTTTTTAAACAATTAATATCAATGACAACCGATTGTGGTTGATAAAATGCGCCTATCATATTTTTACCCAGTGGGTGGTTAATGGCTGTTTTGCCCCCAACCGATGAATCAACCTGTGATAGCAAGGTGGTTGGTACTTGGATAAACTTAATGCCTCGTTGGTAAGCAGAGGCTGCAAAGCCAGTAACATCACCAATGACACCTCCGCCTAGTGCAATAACAATACTGCTACGAGTGTGATTATTGGCTAGCAACGCTGTTAAAATGGTATTCCAAGTTTCCATGGTTTTATATTTTTCACCATCAGGCACAATCACTGAACTGGTCTTTACACCATGCTTTTCAAGCATGTTAATTAATGTTTGTAAATAAAGTGGGGCGATTGTTTCGTTGGTCGCAATAAGTACGCGTTGACCAGTCTGAAGTTTAAAATGCTCAAATTCATTAAGTAGATTTTCACCAATAGTAATAGGGTAGCTGCGTTTAGTTAATGCTACATTTAGAATTTTTTGCATAATAATATCCAGAAAAATGAAAGCCAATTTATTGTTGCATGTTAGCGATAAAAATGTGGCAGCGCAACTTAGAATCATTTAAACTTATCAACAATTTTGATTTGTGGTATTTAATTTTGTATGTCTTTATCTATTGTTTTAGCGCAAAAAAATTGGCGTGTGGGTGATATAGAGGGAAACACCCAACAGATTATTGAATTAATAAATAGCCATTCATCTGATGATTTGATCATCTTTTCAGAACTTGCTCTCTGTGGCTATCCACCCGAAGATTTAATGTTTCGTTCTGATTTTAAAGATCGCTGCCGAAAAGCATTATCACTAATTCAACAAGCGAGCACACAGTGTGCGGTTGTTGTTGGCCATCCTCATTGGCAAGATCAACATGTTTATAACGCCCTTTCGTTTTTTTACGAAGGAAAATTGTTAGTCCGTTATCACAAACAACGACTACCTAATTATGATGTGTTTGATGAAAAGCGTTACTTTACCGCTGATAATAAAACGTGTGTCGTTGATTTTAAAGGACAAAAAATAGGGTTATTAATCTGTGAAGATCTTTGGCAAAATGAGCCTGTTGATTACATTCAACAGGCTCAAGCTGACTTTGTGGTTGCAATTAATGCTTCTCCTTATGATTTTGAAAAACAAAAACACCGACATGATTTAGTTAAAACGCATGCAAAACGAACAAGATTGCCAATTATTTATGTCAACCAAGTAGGAGGGCAAGATGAGTTGGTGTTTGACGGCGGATCTTTTGTTTGTAATGAACTTGGTCAAATTGTTTGTCAACTGAAATCGTTTGAAGAACAAGTTGTTCCTTTTACATTTGGTGTCAGTGCTGAAACTCTAATTTATGAAAATCAAAATAATCAATTAGCATCAGTTTATGATGCATTGGTACTTGCCACTCGTGATTATATTACCAAAAATGGCTTTCAAGGCGCCGTATTAGGGCTGTCAGGCGGTATCGATTCTGCTTTAACGCTTGCTATTGCGGTTGACGCTTTAGGTAAAGATAAGGTTCAAGCTGTGATGATGCCATTTCGTTATACTGCCGATATAAGTATTGCCGATGCCAAAGAAGAAGCTGAAATATTAGGCGTTGAGTTTGATATTGTTTCAATTGAACCGATGTTTGATGCATTTATGTCATCGTTAAGCCCAATGTTTTTAGGCTCACCAAAAGATACCACGGAAGAAAACCTGCAAGCACGCTGTCGCGGGGTTATCTTAATGGCGCTATCCAATAAACGGCGCAGGTTAGTGCTTACAACCGGCAATAAAAGCGAAATGTCGGTTGGTTATGCCACACTTTATGGCGATATGGCTGGCGGTTTTGATGTGCTTAAAGATGTGCCGAAAACGATGGTGTTTGCATTATCAAAATATCGAAATACCCGTTCTTATGTTATTCCTGAAAGAGTAATCACTCGTCCGCCATCAGCCGAATTGGCACCAGATCAGAAAGACGAAGATAGTTTGCCTCCTTATGATATTTTAGATGGTATTTTGAAAGGGTATGTTGAGCACGATCTTTCCATTGAACAATTAGTTGCGCAAGGTTATGATGAAGCAACTGTAAGACGGGTGATTAAATTAGTTGATATTAACGAATATAAAAGACGTCAGTCAGCAGTAGGTCCTAAAATTACTGCTCGTAACTTTGGTAAAGGCAGACGCTATCCAATTACTTCTGCTTTTGGATTTAAGAATTGGTAATCTCGAATTAAGGGCAAGAGACATGAAGAAAATTGAAGCAATTATTAAACCTTTTAAACTGGATGATATTCGAGAAGCACTTGCTGATCAAGGCATTACCGGTATGACAGTGACTGAGGTGAAAGGTTTTGGTCGTCAAAAAGGGCATACTGAACTTTATCGTGGTGCGGAATATATGGTTGATTTTTTACCAAAAGTAAAAATAGAACTTGTTGTGCCAGATGATATTTTAGAGATGTGCATTGAAACTATTATGAAAACAGCGCAAACAGGCAAAATCGGAGATGGCAAAATTTTTATTTATAATGTTGAGCAAGTCATTCGAATTCGAACAGGTGAAATGGATGAATCAGCCATTTAGTTTGAATTATTGAATATCAGGTCGTTCTTGTTTAAGTAATTCGGATGTTACAACACCTTGAATAGAACAAATAAGAAGCGTCATATTCGGCGATTTTTCAAGCAATAATAGCTTTTCGGTTGTATCTGGTGCTGGAATAGTTTTTACACCAACGACGGTGCCAGTGTTTTTATGCCAGAGTTGGATATCATCATTAATACTACGAATCATTGGGTTTCCAATATAGAGCACATCTTCTTCCATCTTTTTCCAATCTATGAAATTTAATGTCTCTTTGATTTGGCTAATCTCATTATCGATGATAAATCCCCAGAAATAATATTTTCCTATTTTTCCAAGATCCATAGCACTATCGTAATAGCCTGTGATTGTTAAATTTTTATAAGTCATGGGTGTTTTGAAATAAACAAAGTTTTTAGCTATATCAGAGCGATTTTCGACGGGAATATAAGCTTGATTTTGCTTAAAAATTGTAATGTTTGTATATTTTTCTAATTCATCTTTGCTAGCATAAATCTGTTGAAAAAAATCAGGAGTGCAGGGGGTGAATGAATCAATTAATGGTAATTTATCGGCAAAGGCGACAAAAGAGTGAAACATAAAAAATAAAGCAATGATGTTTTTTATCATGTTGATTCGATTTGACAAAAATTGAATACCATTCAGTTAACTGGCTTTGATTGTATAATTATTACAACAGAATAACAATGTTAAAGCGATTTTTCTTTTTTTAAGAATTATTATTTCTTAATTACTTTTAACAAAAATTAACTTAATTTTATAAAAATATAATTTATCAAGTAATAAAGCATTTAATATTTATATATGGAATACAGATCGCATAATTATGAATTTATTTAGAAATCATATTGAATATAAAGTAGCTATAAATTAGATTAATTAGTAAGTCATTTCAGTTACTTGATAAAGTTTGGATGGGAATTAATTATGTGCTCAACATTTGCTAATCGAATTTTAACAGAGCTTTCTGACGTTGAAGATATTTCACTCAAAACATTTTTTGGTGGATTTAGTGTTAATAGTAAAAATATCATGTTTGGTTGGATTACTCGAAAAGAATTTTATTTAAGGGGGCATTCCAATTACCGCTCATTTTTTATCGATTTAGGTATGCAACCGTTGAGTATAACAACAGGGATGTCAATAAAATTACTTGATTATTATAAAGTTAGTGATGAGTTATTTAAAGATCAAGATAAATTGTTAGCAATGGTAAAAATGGTGATCACCTATACTAAAAAAGAACAATATGAAAAAAATGAAATTAAGGCAAAAAGAATAAAAGAGTTACCAAACATGACTTTGTCATTGGAAAGATTATTGTGTAGTGTAGGAATTACAGATGTTGAGACACTGAAAAAAGTAGGGTATTTAGATGCTTATTTTAAGATAAAACAAAAAAAAGCCTCCATCTCAATTAATATATTATTTGCCTTATATAGTTCATTACATCGATTTCATGTGGCTACTTTATCTCAAGAAGCCAAAAAAGAAATTGAGCTTGAATATCAATGTTTTTTAAAGCAGATAAATGAAAACCTATGTAAAGAATGATTTTGAGTTTCTATGTTAATCAAAGTTTATAGAATGGTAGTACCACTATATATAACTATATATAACTACCTCCTAAAATAGGGTAACCATCGCTTATTTTAGTACAGCCACAAAAATAGAAAATTCTCTATGATAAAAATAAAAGAGGATTTAACCATAAAAAAATGGCTGAACAATCAAATCGTATCCATTTTGAAATAAGCAGAAGTCAGCGTTTCTGTTAAAGAATTTTGCTATAAATCAGGCATAGGCCATTCAACTTTTTATCAATTGCGGAAAAAATACAGGGAATGGAAACTTCAGACATCAAACGTTTAAAGGAGCTTGAGGCTGAAAACCGTAAGCTTAAACAAATTGTTGCTGAGCTGATATTAAAATCTCCGCTTTAGGAGGAAACCATAAAAAAGCGCTATATCTTGCTCAAACATGTAAAACTTGGGCATAGCAACTATAAAAAAATCATTTTGTTACTATCACAATTTCCTATGTGAGTTGTGTACTAACTTTGGGCTATTTACAGAGTAATTTAACCAAAAGATGAATAAAAAAGCATTGACTGATTAAAAAAAACACGTATTTTATTTATATTAATTAGCTTATCTTTATCATGTTTTAAGATGATAAACATCAGACATATCGATATAAAATAAGGGTTAAAGTATGAGTTTAATAGATCCGTTTGCCGATAGCCTTTCACTACTAACGGGAAAAAAAACATTTAATAATTATTCGCTTTCATTTGATAAACTGGATGTTTCAACCGAGATTAGTGTATTGTCTTTGCAAGGAAAAGAAACATTAAATCAACCATGGCAGTACCTAATTGAGTTTACCAGTCCGGATACATCAATTGCCATCAATTCAGTATTAAGCCAACCTGCATCATTGACCTTTCACCCACAGAACTTACCTTTATCACTTAATCGAATTAGCTCACTTGATGTTTTAGATAAACCTAAAACTCGTTATGGCGTCATTACTGAATTTAGTTTGGTTTCAATAAACAAAGAACAAGCACATTATCGAGTGTTATTAGCACCTCGCATGGCATTGCTGGGGAATCATTACCAAAGTGCAATTTTTCAGAATAAAAGTGTCATTGAAGTGGTGGAAGAGGTATTACGCAACCATGGTTTTACAGGGATTGATTTTCGCATGGAATTAAAAGAATCTTACCCTGCGCGTGAGTTCATAAGCCAATGGCAAGAAAGCGATTTAACTTTTATTCAACGATTACTGGCTGATGTGGGAATCTGGTTTTATTTTCAAACGCACCCAAAACATCACTGTGATGTGATAGTGATGAGTGATTATGAACAAGGGCTTGACAATGCAGGCAGTATGATAATTAAGCCACCCAGTGGCTTAAATGATAGCCAGCGGCATAGTATGTGGGATTTGCAATTTAGCAGTAAAACCAAACCCAATCAGGTTACTGTCAATGATTATAATTACCGTATGGCAGAAAGCCGCCTACATGATAGTGTTAACAGCCAAATAAAAGATTCAACTACACACGGAAATGATTACCGTTATGAAGAGAACTACAAAACACTGGGTGATGTGCGTAGCGTCGAAAGTGGTAAATGGTATGCGCAAATTAGACATCAACACTATATTAGTGACCAGATTATTATTTCTGGTGAATGTAATGATTACCAGCTTGCGCCAGGACAACATATTACCCTTGAAAACTGCCCGATAAAGGATATCAAAGACGGCATTATTATTCTGTCGACCGATAGTTGTGGTAACCGAACTGATGCATACCAAACTCATTTTACCGCCATCCCTTTTGATGTATTAAAACCGTATCGCCCAGCACCATTACCATGGCCACAAGTAAGCGGAACATTACCTGCTAGAGTGACCAGCCCAGATAACGACACTTACGGCTATATTGATACTCAAGGTCGCTATCGCGTTAAATTTGACTTTGATTTAAAGGAGTGGAAAAAAGGTGAAGAAAGTTTATGGATAAGGCTAGCAAAACCTTACTCAGGGGATACTTATGGCTTTCATTTTCCACTGATTGATGGTACCGAGGTTGCTGTTGCTTTTTCTAATGGTAACCCCGATAGGCCCTATATTGCCCATGCAATGCACGATAGTGCTCATCCAGACCTTGTATCGACCATCAACAAACACCGCAATGTGATTCGCACTCCCGCTAATAACAAACTGCGTATGGATGATAAACGAGGGAAAGAGCATATTAAACTAGCAACAGAATATGGTAAAACCCAGCTTAATATGGGACACCTCGTTAATAGTGAGAAAACCCAGCGCGGTGCAGGATTTGAACTGCGCACTGATGAATGGGGAGCAATACGAGCGGGCAAAGGTGTATATGTTACATCATATAAACGTGAAGGTAACCAAGGTGTCAAAAAAGCTAGTTTGGATGGTGATGAAACAGTAATGTTATTAAAGACAGGCTTAAGTGTTTCAGAAAGATTATCTAAGCGTTCAGATAGTCACCGAGCAGGTAAATTGGACGGCGTAAATAGCCTTAATTTATTCGTCAACTATACGGTAACACAAACCGATGACAACTTATCATTTACACAACCAAGTATGGTGTTATCCAGTCCAAAAGGCATCGCGATGGTGACACCAGATAGTATTTATCAATTTGCTGAGCAAAATATTTTATTGACTAGCAAACATGATACGAATATTGCCGCCAATAATTCAGTGCATGTTAGCGCAACGAAAGATTACTCCGTTTTTGCCAAAGAAAATATTCAATTATTTAGTGGTGAAGCTAAAGTCCAACTGCAAGCCCATAATGGCGATATAGAGGTAATAGCCGACAAATCGCTCCAAATAGTCAGCAATGACGATAAAATTAATATTAATGCTAAAAAAGAGATAACCATTGCATGTGGTGGTGCTTATATTCGTATTGCTGATGGCAATATTGAATTATATGCACCAGGAACTATTAAGCATGGTGCGCAAGCTTTTCCTTATTCTGGTCCACAAAAAATGTTACCAACACTTTATTCATTTCCAAAACAGCAACCTCTCTCCCCTTATGTTAGACAATTTATATTGGTTGAAGAGGGAACCGGTAAACCAATCATCAACAGAGAATATCAAATTGTAAATAAAGATAATCAAGTTATTGCTGAAGGTAGAACCGATGCTCAAGGTAAAGCGCAAATTGTGACATCAGGGTATGAAGAAGATAACGTAACATTTCGGTATAAATAGGCCTAAAAAATTAGATTCTAGGAGTATTTTATGTATTGTACTGGAGCAACATCAATAACATGTGAATCTTCAAGCAACGATAAAACGATAGAAACTACGGTAAAAGCAGGAACACGAAAATTAGAAAATATTTTAATACGAAGAATTTTCATGAAAATAGGTGGCATTCAGTCTCCTGGGCATTATTGGATTGAAATCATTCATGATGATGAGGATGAGACTGATGATTTTATAAAAGAGGCAAGGGAACAAAAATTAACTGAAAAACAATTTATTTCAATGAATAAAGAATGCACTAAAGCCAATGGTTTTCGTGAAAGTTATGGATGGTATCCTGATGACGGTCGTTGGGATGGATGGGCAAATTTTAAAGGCAATGGTTTTTTAAATGGTGATTGCAATTACAGGATAAAAAAAGATAAAGAACATAATTTATTTCATACAGAAGAACGAGAAGCAGGTAGACGAAATCATCAAAAAAAAGATGATAAACATCAAGAAAAGAATCATCTTTCAATTAGACCTTTTGATCCACATCAACATGGTCGATTTCATGAAGATGAAATAGATTTTACAACTCATCCTTATTTATTGCCCGATGATTCGCGCACGGAAGAGCAAGTGATAGAAGAAATTAGAGATTTTGCTGCTAAATTTGAAGATGAATGGAGTTATAAGGGGCATGGTTATAACGAAACCTGTTGTCACACATTTGTATTTTTATTACTTGCCAGTTGTAATTTAGCCGATCCAGACTGCATTGGAGCCCAAAAAGACCCATATTTCAAAGAGTATAAAAATAATTTAAAAAAAAGATTTAAAAACCAGAACAATAATGAGGCTGAAAAAAAATTTTATCAAAGGCATTGTATGACCGAACAATTACATGACATATCAAGGTTTGCACAAGCTAAATAAAATGAGTTCTAAAATGGGAAATTCGATTATGCAAACCTTGA
>NZ_LZGX01000010.1:0-145778 GCF_001690825.1 Gilliamella sp. Fer1-1 | reverse complement strand
AAAATGAATCCCTATGCCACTGTTTAAATAGCTATCTGCTGAGGGCTGAATTAATCTGGCCTCTTTTTCAACTAATATGATTGTCTTTTCACTTTCTGGAAGCTTGTCCGCTAAGGAGCGGGTTTTAGTGATAAACGCGGGCAAATCATCACAAGTCAATAATTCAATGTGTGCCATTGGCGGTAATTGCTTGTCTAATGCACGTTTCATCGTAGATAATGGGGCAACTTTAGGCTCGTCAAAACGTTCGGATTGGCTGACATTATGGCCGATGTAACCTATAAAGTCGCCTTTATCGATTGGCACAGGCGCTTTTAATACCACCACTTTATCTAATTTTTCAGGTTTAAGTTGGGTCACTATCAGTGAGGTTAATTTGACATACCCCTTATGTGGCGCTTCATCCCCACCATTTTCAACAACCAAAACTGCCGGAACAGTACAATTACCAATTTTACAGATTTTAGCATAACCATTTTCTTGCCCATCAAATTCAAAAGTCGCCGTTTTTGGCAAATAAGTTAACTTTTGGCTGTCATTCGCAGTGCCATAGATAGCAATCCCTTTGATTTCTACTTCTGGTTTGCCCACCTTTTTATTATCTTCTCGACAGATTTCATAATCCTTATTGGTTTCTGCGGTTTTTCCTGTCGGTCTATCATTTGCTGTTGTGCCAATATCTTTATGCCAAACATAACCCGTAATATTGCTCAATTCATGTTGAAAGCCGTCTGGTGTTACCACCGCCCCTGCGGTTATCGACACAATTTTATACCAACCAGACATACCGCTTTTTTGTTCACCTAAACGAACTTTACTGCCTTTAAGCAATAACCCCACAACCTTTGTGTTTTTTCCATTTTCGCGTATCACGCTGCCAGCAATGGTGTCTGCGTTTTTCTCATCCACTTCTCCGGCTTTCGCTTGCCAATAATGGGGATAAGTAACCTGACTATCGCTTTCTTGTTCTTTTTGCTGATAACCATACCAATCGAGTTGATGCATATATAAACTGTATAAGGTTATTGAGGGTGGCGTGTCGGTTGCTTTTGCGACTTTAGGCATTTGTAACTGGTGTCTGACTAAGGTAAAGCCCGTTGAAAAATAAGCCACTTTTTGGCAGTCTTGGTAAGCTTCGTCTAACTGTTCATTGTCCTGATACACTATTTTAGGATAAATATTATCGACTCGGTAAGCAATCACTTCACCATGGGCCATACAACGCACTACATTATCATTATCCAGCTTTTTTAGTACGCCTTTATCAATATGAATGCCCCCATGCCATATGCCATTTTCACCAAATGGGTAGAAGCCACTACTCGCTTCTGATAATGCTTTATAATACGCATCTTGACTAAGTTGCTCTTCACCAACGGGAAAGTTGAAATTGTCGATTTTTTTTATGGTCATGTTGATTGCCTTATTCCTTATGCCGAAAAGCCTTTTGAGTTAAACGATACCTGTTTTTTTAATAAGACTTCGAGCTCTCGATTATTATTATTCAGTTTTGCGGATAAATGATTACTTGCTGGCCCCATCTTTTGCATCACATTACATTTAAGATACACATTATCTTGCGTGCCCAGTTCAATGCCTGCACTGCTGATTTTGATGTACGAACCACCACAGATAAGCTTGATTTCATCGCTGGCGGTGATAGTCACTTTGCCGTCAACGCTATCCACTTTGATATCTTGCTTGGCTGCCATATTGAGGTTGGCATTTTGGGCTTGTACCTCAATATCGCCTTGGTTAGCAAATAGCTTCATGCCTGATTTATGGGCAAATAGCCCTATTGCGTCGCCAGATGATACGGTGATGTTTTTTAATGCGTTGATATCGGTTTGGTTTTCACTGGTTAGGGTTAAGCTATTGCCTGTTGTCAGTTGGATGTTTTCAGGGCTGGTTAAGGCAATGCCTTCTTGTGCATAGGCCAGTAGGCCACTTTGGGTTAGCTCACTTAAGTTGGCTTTAAGCTGGTCTTGACTGTCGGTATCCGCGCTGTGTGCATCGGACTGGGTAGCGGCATTTTGTAGGGCTTTGGCAATTGATAAGGCGTTTTCAAGTTGCGTAATGGCCGCTTGCATATCCAGTTGTTTGCCTTGGGCTTTAGGCTCGGTTTGGGTGGTTAAGTATAAGCCTTTGTTGGCAGCAATCGCGCCCCATTCATCGGTTCTAAGTTCAAACCCTTCACCACGCTCTTGTTTGTTTTGATTGACGAGGTGACCGATGTTTAACTGGGTTTTACCGTATTCGGTGGCGAGTTTGATATGCTCTTGCCCGCGTTTATCATCCATGCGCAGTTTGTTGTTGGCGGGGGTGCGGATGACATTGCGGTGTTTGTTAATGGTGGTCACATGGTCTGGGTGGGCGCTGTCGTGCATGGCATGGGCGATATACGGCCTATCTGGATTACCATTCATAAAGGCAATCGCCACTTCCGTGCCGTCAATTAATGGGAAGTGAAAACCATAGGTGTTACCCGAATAAGGTTTGGCTAAGCGTACCCATAGGCTTTCATTGCCCTTTTTCCACGCTTTTAAGTCAAAGTTGAATTTAACTCGGTAGCGCCCGTGAGTGTCAATATAGCCATAGGTGTCATTATCAGGGCTAGTGACCCGTGCAGGTAAGGTGCCACTGACTTGTGGCCAGCGTATAGGTGCTGGGCGATACGGTTTTAAGGCTTGATAGGGAATGGCGGTAAAGGTGAGTGCATAGGCATCAGTACGGTTACCTTGTCCTTGCACACTTAAAATAATCACCCCTTCTTCAATCGATTTTAACGGACTGCCCGTGATGTTAATAAGTTGCCCTGGGGCTAATTGATAGCGGTTGCTTTTACCCGTGAGGATTATTTGCTGGCTAATCGCCTGTTCATGGCGGATTTTGGCATACCATTGACCGCTTTCAATGGCGTTATCTTGTTCAATACCGTCATCTTGCGGTGACGGGTTAGCGGTTTGTGGTTGGTTGGAGTTAACGGCTTTATCATTTGGCTTGCTCTGCTGACCTTGCCCGCTTTTATAATGCTCTTCGTAACGGTAATCAGTGCCTTGCGTGGTGGTGGTTTTCGGTTGGGTGTTGATGTCGGTGAGTAAATCGGCTTTGGCATTACGGTAGTTATAGTCTTGAACGGTCACTGAGGCGGGTACCACTTCGCTATGTAAGGTGATATCCCAAACACTTTCTATGCCCGTATCGGCCATGCCACTCGGCGGTTTATAGTCGATATTGGCCACCTGTACATAGCCTTGTTCATAATCACTTAACACCATCACATCACAGTCATGCTCGGCGTGGGTTTCAAAACGAAACCAGATACCGACATCGGCCAATAAGCGTTGAATAAATTCCAGGTCACTTTCTTGCCACTGGGTGATAAATTCCCGTTCAGGATAACTGTCTTTGAGCGCTAACCGGTAGTCAATGCCGGTAAAACCGTGACTGCGTAGTACTTCTTCAACCACACTGACCACGCTTTGATTTTGAAATAGGGCACTATTTTTCCCCACGGCCAACCGTGCTAAGCACGAAGATAACACGACTTGGTAATGAGCTTCATCTTTATTGACTGATAGCTGGCTAAATTCAGTGATGACCCCATGCAAGGTGCGTTTATTCGTCACGGCGGGCAAGTCGCTTAACGAACGAATAGCGGAAGTTAATGGCTTGTTAATAACAGGATTAAAGGAGAAAGTCGATTTTTGATTAAGGAACGCATCGGGCGATAAGGTTTTGTCAGGACAGGTAAAGGTAACCACATAACGCCAAGGTTGATTTAACTGCTCATCACCATCAACATGCAAAACTGAAATTGGTGCGGTCAGCCCATCAACGGTTAAGGTATAGCGGTTGTGACTAACGTCCCCTAAACCGGCCATTAAATGGCTAAACTCGCCACCAAGTTGATCCAAAAGGCGATTAAGTTCGTTCGACATGGTAGTGTTCTCCTTTATATTCAATCCTATTATTCTTTATAAATTAGTTTTCATTATTTGTTTTATCTTTTACCTCTTCCTTTTTCTACTCCTTATTTGCCTTGCTTTTTTGGTTTTTTTTACTAGTTTTTTCTGCTATTTTTCCCTTTTCAATTGGCTTAGATGTTACTGTTGTTTTTTTAGGTTTTGCAGTTCTTACTTTGCTTCCTTTTGTTATCCATTGAAGTACAATGCCTTCTTTTTCATCAAAATCGAGTTGTAACATGCGGGATGGATTGTTATCACTATTAGCGCTTTGCAATAAGAGGTTAGATACCACTGGTAATATTTGTTGATTTAAGATACTGTCAATATTACGTGCGCCAGTATCTGGCAATAAACATGCAGAAACCAAGGTATCATAGAGTTTTTCTCCAACATTAAAGTCAACTTTGTAATGTTTTTGCAATCGAGATGCAACTTTATTGAGTTTTATTTCAACAATTTTACGCAATGCAGCATTAGCCAATGGGGTATAAATAACTGTTTGGAATCGCGCAAGTAACGCAGGTTGGAAGTGCTCCCGTATAATTGGGCGTAATAATTCTTGTTGTGTCGCAATATCGGCATCTGGCATTTGGTCAAAAAGAGCCATTAATTCATCACTACCTAAGTTAGAGGTCATTAATATTAAAGTATTACGAAAATCAATTTCACGACCTTCACCATCTCGCATAAAGCCTCGATCAAACACTTGATAAAATAGGTTTAGTACATCCCTATGTGCTTTTTCGACCTCATCTAATAATACAACGCTATATGGGCGTTTACGAACTGCTTCAGTTAAGATTCCTCCTTGACCATAACCTACATACCCTGGCGGTGAGCCTTTTAATTGTGATACAGTATGTGATTCTTGATACTCAGACATATTAATAGTAATCAGCGATTGCTCACCACCAAACAGAGTATCAGCAAGTGCTAATGCTGTTTCGGTTTTACCAACGCCAGAAGGTCCAACTAGTAAAAATACACCCATCGGGGCATCTTCTGATGTCAGCCCTGTTTTTGCTGCACGAATTCTTTTGGCAATTTCAAATAGAGCATTATCTTGCCCGACAACACGTTGATGTAGATCTTCTTCTAGCATAAGTAAATGGCTTTGCTCATCTTTTAATAAGCTTTCTAATGGAACACCAGTCCAATCTGCAATCACAGAAGAAACCATTCGACTATCAACATCGAGCGATAATAAAGGTGCATTTTTTTGTAGTTCACTTAATTTTTGCTGTGTTTCAATAAGCTGTTTTTGAATTTTTTCGTCTTGTTGTGGCGTTAGCTTTTCTCGTAAACCAATTAATGTTTCAACCAGATTTTTTTCTTTTTTAAATTGTGCTTGTTGAGTAGTTAATTTTTTTTGTAATTTGCTGAGTTGTAAATCGATTTCAGCTATGCGCTCTGTGGATAATACGTTTTCTCCAAGCGCTAAATCTGCCTCTATGGCCTGCTTTTCTATTGTCAATGATGCAATTTTGGATTCAAGCAAAGTGATTGATTCAGGAATAGTATCAAGTCCCATGCGTACGCGAGCTGATGCAGTATCCAGTAGATCCACTGCTTTATCAGGTAGTTGACGGCCGCTGATGTAACGCCGAGACAATGAAACGGCTGTTTTGACAGCTTCGTCCAATATATGTACGCCATGGTGTTTTGCATACCGTGATTTTAAGCCTCGTAACATAAGGCAAGCTTTTTCATCATCAGGCTCATCAACTTTAACGATTTGAAAACGACGCTCTAACGCTGCATCTTTTTCAAAATATTGTTTGTATTCAGACCATGTTGTAGCTGCAATCGTTCGTAACTCACCTCTCGCTAAAGCGGGTTTTAATAAATTTGCAGCGTCTGCCCCACCAACTGAATTACCAGCACCAATAATGGTGTGAGCCTCATCAATAAACAGTAATATTGGAGTAGGCGATTGTTGAACTGCATCTATTACATTTTTTAGCCTTTGTTCAAACTCTCCTTTTACGCCTGCACCAGCTTGGAGTAAGCCAAGATCAAGCGTCAATATGTTGACTTTTTCAAGATTTTTTGGAACATTGCCCTCTACAATACGTAATGCAAGTCCTTCAACTAATGCTGTTTTACCTACGCCAGGTTCACCAACTAAGATAGGGTTATTTTTGCGACGGCGGGATAAAATATCTATCATCTGTCTTATTTCATTGTCACGTCCAAAAACTGGATCAATTTTCCCTGTTTTTGCTTTTTCGGTAATATCTTCGGTAAATCGGCTAAGTGCAACTTGATGATGTTTTTGTTGTGTAGTTTGATGTAGATTATTATCGTTCGTTTGAGAAACATCCTGAGTGTTGACGGTTGATTTTTTTGTGTTGTCGATATTATCATCTAAGTACTTATTATCTGAATAATAGCTACTTTTATTTGCTGGATTTTCATCGGACGTTTCATCTAATTTAGCACGCATTTTTTGCAATGAAACAACAGATAAACTGATTAATTGCCATGCTTCTTGTGCTTTTAAACAGTGAGACATTTCTTGCAGTGCTTGTAAAATATGAACTGAACGGATGACTTCTTCCTGATCCTCAAGCGAGGCCTTTAGCCATGATGACTGTAATATTGCAATCAACGATGGCGATAAACTTGGTTTTGTATTAATGGTATGGGGTAATATGTCTAGATAATTCAATAATCCTTGCCAGATTTTGTCCATATCTAATTGATAATGTCTTACAATAAATGAAATATCACCTGATCCTTGTTCTAGTAATTTTAATAACCAATGTTCAAGTGTAATTTCTGGATGTGCTCTTGTTTGACATAATTCTGCTGCCGCTTCAAGTGCTCTTGCACAATACGGATTGAGTCGCCTTAGTAAAACAGAAGGATCGGCAATCATTACTATTCCTTTCGTTATGTTGTTATTTATAAAAAATTGTTGATTCTGTCATTACAACAGAATCAACAAAAACCACATTAGCCTCTACTTTCTACCCAGCTATCTGAGTGAATAATGTTGCCGTCTTTATAAGTCCATGTGATTTTTTCGTAACGTAATTCAATACGTTCTAAATGGTTGTATTGCTCCTTTGTTGGATCTTTAATGTTGTGCATTTCAGGTTTAATAGAAACAACTTTTACGTTATCCATTAATGTATTGAAATACTCAACTTCTTGCCCAGCATCATTAATTTTGTACCATTTAATTTCAATAGACTTTAAGTTTTGGCCTGTAGTTACGGCTTTGTAAAGATAAGGCGACGAAGCATCAACTTCTTTAACAAATTCAAGTGCTTTATGAACACGAGTCCCTGTTAATTTACCTGTATTTCCATCTGTTGGAATGTAGACTTTGTGATCAAACTCAACCACTTCCACACTACCTTCACGCCCTACGACAGTTACAGAACCTTTAATTTCTGCACCGCCGTCATCTTTTAAAAACATATACGCTGGAACTGCCATTGTTTTCTCTCCTTTTTAGTTTTTGTTAAACATTCTTAGTGTTCATTTGTCAAAATACAATTTGACATTTGAGGAACTAAGACAATTTCTACTCGCCGGTTTTTTGCACGACCCTCTAAAGTGTCGTTACTTACTAGCGGTTTTTTTGCTCCATACCCTTGTATAGCAAAACAGGTCTCAGGGATATCACTGGTTTTTATAATCCAGTTTCGTACTGCTGTTGCGCGCTCAAATGATAATTGAATATTTTTATTTTCATCGCCCGTCGAGTCAGTATGCCCTGTAATTAAAACAAGCCACCCAGTGTCTGGGTTAGCATTTATCTGTTTTTTCATTTCCACTAATGCATTAATTAGTGTTTTGGTTGAATCTGATTTTAAACTTGACTGCCCACTTTCAAATAACGCTAAACTATCTAAACGAATCACTGGAGGTGGTTCTTTCATGATAATTTCTTTTTCTTTGATAATAATTTTTTCTGGTTCAGGTGGTTTTGCAACATAATCACTCATAGAGATATTTAATAGCTCAAGTAATTGTTGTCCGTGATATAGCCCCATTCCTAGACGAACTGGTTCGCCTTGAGCTAAATATCGATTTAATACCGCTCTGTCTTTTTTAAGTTGATCAAGTGCTTGCCGCTTTTCTTCATAGCTATCCATCGAAATTAAATGATAATGTCGTATATCATTTTGTATTTGATCGGAAAGTTTAATGTTGTTCCAAAACGATGCGCCTAAACATCCAATAATAAATATAGAAGTAATCGTAATTAAACCGCATACCATCGAACCAATAGGAGAAAATGGGGAAGATATTGGCATAAATTTAATTAAGGAATCAGGCGGGGTGACGTTATCCTCAATTTTATGGTTATTGGGTAATGGTAAAGTAGTAATGCTTTCCCATTGTTTTTGCATAATATTATTATTTATAACAGATTGATTTACTGGATAAATAGCTATTGCTGTTGGTTTGCATTTTGCAATAGGCTGTTTTGTGTCAGCTAATGTGGTTAATACCACATTTTCAATCCAAGATTGTATTTCGTTTAGGAATGGTCTTAATCGCAATCTCCTTTCCCGTTCACTTGAAGGCGTTTTAATATCATTGACCCAATTATTTAGTGGCGATAAATAGCGATCAAGTAGGAACAATTTATGATCGACTAATTGGTACCAGTAAACAGGTAATGGATTTTGTTCATCATAAATTAAACTGTTTAGTCCAACATGTGTCGATAAGTAAACAGGTAGTTGATATTTTGCAATTCGACATGTGTCTACCCAAGCTTGGCGAAACGCTTGTAATTTAGCAATCAAGAAACCTTGTTTATCCTCAAGTTCAGGAGTTAATGCAAGAAATACACCAACGCGTCCTATCATATCAGGCCATTTTGCTATTAGTGAGTCATAGACAATAGGTAAATGAGAATATTCATCAATATAGATCCAAACTGCTTCAGATGAGACAACAATATTTGATTCCGCTATAGATAAATCTTTTGGAAAGAAGTCTTTTGCTGCACTACCTACCACCAATAAAATAGGTAAGCGATAACGTTGTCTTGCGGGTAATAAATCAAGCTTTTGGGCTAAAAATTCAATATTTGTTGTTGATAATGCAAGCATTCGCCGATAGCGTCGCATTCGCCATAGTAATCCACCTGAGGCGGCTAAGACTAAAAGAGCACCAATGATCTTCCAACCAATTGTTATTGGTAAAAAAACAAATAGCAGCAACAAGCTTAATATGGCTGCATAAATAATTTGAATTCTTTTAGGGTAATCGCTCATAAATTCCCCTTTAACCTACAATTTTTTTAATCAACATATCAAGTCGATAATCTAATGCAAAATAAAGAACAATAGCCAAAATAACAGATAATGCGGTACAGGATAACAACATAGTTTTGCGCCCTAAATAACGATAAGTCTTGGTTTGTTCAATGATCGGATGAGATTGTTCTGGCTCGTATTCTCGTACTGCTTCACGTAGCGCTAGAACTAAATGCTCTCTCTCCATTTGAGGTTTATCTAGATAACATCCTTGAAAGCCAAGTCCAATGACTCTGTCAAAGCAACTTAGTACCAATGAATCTTTTTTATCTGACTTTAAACGTGTACGTATCTTTTCAAATAAATCATAACCTGCATTGTGTGTATTAAAAAAGACAACCTGTAATGGTGCACCTAACCATTCATCATAGTCTTGGTTTTTAGGGTTATCTCGATGGCAAAGTAATACTGTTTCATCTAATATGGCGCATAAAGCATAACTTACGTCATCAATTACATCTTGGCTATATTGCGCGTTATATAATGTTTCTCGAACAGTTGTTACTTGCTGCTTACAAAGCTCATATAATTTATGCCCTGATGGAATATCAGCTTTCGCTTTTAATTGGACAACAACCAATATAGAATCTCGTAATAATTCATCAATGGCTATTGTTTGTGGTTCTATACTCATACTATTGCCCCTATGATCGCAACACCGCGAAAAGTTCTAATGAAATATCAGGCAGCGCTCTTGGCACATAAAACTCACAACATCTTGTGAGCAACATGTTTTTTGCTGCGCTATGAGATAGATCCAGTGCAAAATATTGATTTTCTAAACGCATAGGTATAGCTGCCGGAACATGACTAAGTGCTTTTATTGGAATACCTGATAATGCTGAATGTATGATTTGCCTTACGTCATCAGGTGCACCTGCTTTACATAATATTGGGAACTGCGACTGTAATTGATGTCCAGGCATACTTGATCGTACAGATAAATAAAAATCAGCATCTTCAACAAGACGAGAGTCGTTTAAGCGACCAGTCCATAACGTGTCTTTGTCGTGAACTAAATCTATTTTGATCACGCGAGATGGTAAGCTTTCTTCTAATAAATTACGTACTAATCCAAATAGTGGCGGAAAAACTTCATTAAGGTTAGTATGCTGATAAGTAGGGATGGCATCAACATCATTTGTCAACGAAAATGTTAATAGTGCACCAGTTAGCCCTGTTAATGTCAGATAAAGATATTCTGGGTGAATAGTTGGATTGTCACGTAAAAATTTTAGTTGAGGCTCAAAAGTATTTAGCGCATTTAAAAGCCAAAATAATGATACATCAGCTATTGCAAATTCAGCCATCTGATCATTGCGCTCATGACGCATGCCCATTAAACGCTGACGTTTAGCCTGTATTTGTATACATAAAAGCTCTAACTCTTTTATTAATGTTCCACTTTGAGTGAATAAATTAATAAGTGGCGGGAGATATTCAAAATCAAGAACAAAACGACCATTTAGATCACGCTTAAGATGTGCAATTGGACATGTCAAATAGTCACTATGATCTTCAAAATCAAATAAAAAGGTTAACGCATAACGTTCCACCGCTATTGTTTCAGTATTCTGGCCGAATAGATCTGCTACTTCAACCCATTCTTGCCTATAACGAAGTGGTCTTTCAAGATGTTGATTATCTTGTAAACAGTTACCGCCATTTGCTTGTAGCAATGGTATACCGACAAATACGGTAACCTCTTCACGCTCAGGTGGAATATCCGTATTTAGTATTCTGGCTTCTGGTAACTTATCGGCAGTATCAGTGTCAATGAATACACCATCACGAAAACGAATACTGATTGACTCCGCCTGTAAGCGATCTATCGTCAGCGCTTGTATATCAATAGCTAATTTTTCAATTCCCCATGGGTTAGCTACTGTCATAGCAGCTAACTTTTGAGAGGAAAACTGTTGCCATAATGTTTGTTGTTGGAATTGTTGAGGCGTCAAAAAGACGCCTTCGTTCCATAAAGGACGAAAAATTTTCATGAATACTACCATCCAGATTTTTTGATATTAAGCCTTAGCTTTTGGCATTTGTGATACCATTGATAAATTAATATCCATACCTTCAACCTGGAAGTGAGGAATCAAAAATGTCTTAACACGGAAAAATCCTGGGTTATCTTCAATATCTTCAACAATAACTTTTGCTTCTCGTAGTGGGTGCGATGCTTGAACTTCATCACTCGGATCGGTCATTTCGGTAACAAGATTGCTAACCCATTTATTTAGCTCAAGTTCAAGTACTCGACGATCTTTTGTAGTCCCAATATTTTCTCGTTGAATTACTTTTAAATAATGAGCAATGCGTGATAATAAGAAAATATATGGTAAGCGCGCGTTTATACGGCTGTTTGCAGTTGCTTCTTTTGTATCATATAGTGCTGGTTTTTGTGCTGAATTTGCAGAGAAAAAGCAAGCATAATCTCTATTTTTATAAAAAGAAAGTGGTATAAAACCTAAATTAGCAAATTCAAATTCACGTGTTTCTGGAATAAGAACTTCGGTTGGGATCTTAACTTGATTACCCGTGCCTAAGTCATAAAGATGAATAGGTAAATCTTCAACTAGCCCACCTGCTTGTGGACCTCGAATTTGTACACACCAACCATTACGAATAAAACTCTGTACCATGTTAGCTGCAAAAGCATATGAGGCATTAGCCCATAAATAACGGTTATGCTCAATTCCTTTAACATCTTCGATATAGTTAAAACTACGAACAGGTACCGTATCTGGACCATAAGGTAAACGAGCTAACACTCTTGGCAAGGTTAATCCAACATAACGTGAGTCATCAGTTTCGCGGAAACTATTCCATTTCGTATATTCAGCTCGATCAAAATAATTTGCAATATCTTTAATTGCTGCGACTTCTTCCATGGTTTCTTTACCAAAGAATTTCGGGCCAACAGAGCTAATAAATGGCATATGCGCTGCGGCTGCAACTTTTGAGATATTACGCAATAAAGCAATATCTTGTGGGTTACGGTCAAATTCATAATTTGAGATAGTCACGCCAATAGGCTCTCCACCTGGAGTGTCATATTCTTGAATATAAGTGTGGCGATAAAAACCAGTTTGAATAATTTCTGGCGCATCTTCAAAATCTTGGCGAAGCTCTTCTTTTGAAGCATCTAATAATTCAATTTTTACATTACGTCGGAAATCCGTACGATCTACTAAAAATTTTAGACCACGCCATGTTGCCTCAATTTCTTGGAAAGTTTCATTATGCATAATTGCATCTAATTGTCGGCTTAGCTTTTGGTCGATTTGGCTAATGTGATAGTCTAATAAATGTTTATCTAATTTTTCAACTTTTTGTGATGAGCCCTGAATCAATTTAAGTAAAATATCAACAGCCATCGTAACACGTTCATCTTGTGAAGCCTCAAATAATGCATCATTGTCTTCATATTTATCGATTTCGCCTGCTTTTTGAATCGGATTTAAATTGATCTTACTAAATAAAGATTGGTAAACACTCCCATTATCTTCTAAAACTGTTTGGCTTGCACTTTTTTGTTCTTTCTGTTCTTTCATTGCTTTTTCCTTAATTGTCTATCAACAACCATATAATTTATTTCGAAATTAACTGAATTTAGTTTGTTAAAAATACTTATTTTGTGTTTTCAGATACAATTGCCTCTAATTCAGCACGAAGCTCATCAGATAACTGTTCATCTTTTACTATTTTCTCTAATTCATAACGAAATGTAGCGTTGTCTAGTAAGTTAGATTTCAAGTCCCTTAATAAATTACGCATAGCAAGTAAAGAACGGAGTTGAGGAATATTTCTTGCAACTTGTTCAGGTTTAAAGTCATTCATCGATTCAAAAACGAGATCTACACTAATATCGCTACCATCATCAGCAAGGGTATTTGGCACACTGATTTTAGCTGTAGGCCTAAATTCTTTCAGTACAGCATCAAAATTATTTTTATTGATGGATACTTTTTCTTTTTCCGAAAGAGGGCGTTTATCTTTACCGCGGCCATAATCCCCAATAGACAAAATCTTTAATGGTAATTCTATTTTCTTTTGGGCTCCACCAGTATGAAGATCTAGTTGAATATTAACGCGAGCAGGTGGTACTTCGTTTTGATAGCTATTTGACATATATTATTCCTTATGAAACAGATAATTTAATTGCTTATTTGATAATATAAAGAGATTATCTTTAGAGGTAGTAAATTATACTAATATCCCACAAATTACAATAAAATTCCACATGTTACAAATATTTTGTAAATGACGTCTGTCAAATATTTTGATTATCAAAATAGCATAACATATTAATAAAAAATAAATTATTTTTATTTGGTAGGTATATTTTGGGAAGTTTTTTAGCGCAAAAATAAATCAAATAAGAAATATTTTTTAATCTTTTTTTGTTATTTTTTATTCTGCGTTCTCATCAAAAATACAATTTGGGCTATGGCTATGTAGCCTTCTTTAAATCTAAAATAATAAAATTAAAAATTAATCGTGTCACCATGATAGAAATGAGAATTCAAACATGAAAAAATGATATAACTTCAAATTGTATTTAATTTACAAAAAGAAAAGTTTGTGCTGTTATTAAGTAACTTTTCGCAAAATTACAATTAAAAACTGAATGGTTGATAACCTCATCTTAAAATTTTGGTATTAAGGTGGTTTCACAAAAAAAACATAATAATCATAGCAGTATGTAAAATATAAACTAAAGAATTATAAACATCGTTATCTTATGTATTGAAAACAACTGTTTAACTTTAAATAGGATAAAAAACATACTCCCGTAAAGCAAGAACCTCTACCAAGATACTCAATTAACGGGTTTTTGCTATTTTTTAGTTGGGAAACCGCTTTCTATTCGCTTTACACTCAGAATTATTGCATAATACCTAGCGTATAAAATACTGAATTTAAGTTAGGATTGATTATGGAACTTCTTTGTCCAGCTGGATCGTTGCCCGCTCTTAAAGTAGCAATCGATAATGGTGCTGATGCCGTTTATATTGGTTTGAAAGATGATACCAATGCCCGCCATTTTGCTGGTTTAAATTTTAATGAAAAGCGGTTGTTAGAAGCTTCAGATTATGTACATAAACGTGGCAAAAAGCTACATATTGCGATTAATACTTTTGCCCATCCAGATAATTTTCAACGTTGGCAACACGCTGTTGATACTGCAGCAAATATTGGGGCTGATGCTTTAATTATTGCTGATTTAGCTATATTGGATTATGCCGCTGAAAAATACCCTGATATTGAACGTCATGTTTCGGTGCAAGCCTCATCGACCAATGAAGAATCGATCAAGTTCTACTATAATAATTTTGGGGTTCATCGTATCGTTTTACCTCGAGTGCTTTCTATGCATCAAGTTAAACAGTTATCTCAAGTTTCACCTGTAGCGCTTGAAGTGTTTGCCTTTGGTAGTTTGTGTATTATGGCCGAAGGTCGATGTTACTTATCATCTTATTTGACGGGTGAATCGCCTAATACCGTTGGCGCTTGTTCGCCAGCTAAATTTGTGCGTTGGGAAGAGACTGATAAAGGGCTTGAATCACGGCTTAATAATGTGCTAATTGATTGTCATAAAAAAGGAGAAAATGCAGGTTACCCAACACTATGCAAAGGGCGTTATTTTGTTGGTGATATGCTTTATCATCCTATTGAGGAGCCAACTAGCTTAAACACCATTGAGCTATTACCCGAATTGTTCGCAGCGAATATTGCTTCAGTCAAAATAGAAGGTCGTCAACGTAGCCAAGCCTATGTTGAGCAAGTCACTAAAGTATGGCGCCAAGCTATCGATCGTTACTTAGCTAATCCTCAATCATTCCAAGCAGATAAAAGCTGGTTGGATACGCTAGGTTTTGTTTCGGAAGGCACACAAACAACTTTAGGTGCTTATCACCGTAAATGGCAATAACCCCATGATCAGTCGATAATCAAAAAGGATAGACTTTCTGTCTATTCTCGATTTTGCTTATACAATAAGCCAATAATGCAGGCTTTAATCATTTGAATAAGATTTAACATAAATATAGTGAGCAAAACTATGAAATACGCATTAGGACCAGTGCTTTATTATTGGCCTAAAATCAAAACCGAGGCTTTTTATCACGCAGCCAAAGATAGCGAAGCCGATATTATTTATATGGGCGAAACGGTTTGCAACAAACGCCGAGAAATGAAAGTGCCAAACTGGCTGGAACTAGCAAAAGAAATCGCTAAATCGGGAAAACAAGTGGTACTTTCAACGCAGGCTTTACTTGAAGCACCATCAGAATTAAAAGACTTACGGCAATTAGTGAACAATGGCGATTTTTTAATTGAGGCAAACGATTTAGCCGCTATAAATATTGCTCAAGAACATAAATTACCGTTTGTTGCAGGCCCTGCTATTAACTGTTATAACGCTTTAACGTTAAAATTATTACAAAAACAAGGTATGGTACGTTGGTGTATGCCTGTTGAGCTTTCACGCGATTGGTTAAGCAATGTTCTTAAGCAGTTTGAGGCGTTGAATATCAAGCGAAATTTTGCAGTCGAAGTATTTAGCTATGGTTATTTGCCTTTAGCGTATTCGGCTCGTTGTTTTACAGCACGATCAGAAGATAAACCTAAAGATAAGTGTGAAACGTGTTGTATTAAATATCCTGCTGGTCGTGAGGTGTTTTCGCAAGAACAGCAAAAAGTATTTGTGCTAAATGGCATTCAAACCCAAAGCGGTTATTGTTATAATTTAGGCAATAATCTTAACGAAATGAAAGGATTAGTTGATATTGTTAGGATTTCGCCTTTAGGTATTGAAACGCTCGATATTGTTAAACAGTTTAAAGCTAACGAAGACGGATTAAATCCGTTGCAAATTGAATACAAGCGAGATTGTAATGGTTATTGGAATGGGATTGCAGGACTTGAACTTGCCCAATAAATATTTTACGCCTGAGCAATTTAGAGCTGATTTTCCCGCGTTAAATAGGCATTGTGTGTATCTTGACTCGGCGGCAACCGCACTCAAACCGCATGCAATGATTGATGCAACACTTGCCTATTATTCAGAAAATACCGCAACAGCTCAGCGTAGTTTGCATAATGCGGCCTTGCAAGTCACAGCAACGATTGATAAAGCAAGGCAAAATGTTGCCAATTTAATTCACGCTCAAAGTAGTGATGAAATTATTTGGACTCGTGGTGCGACTGAATCATTTAATTTAATTGCGCAAAGTTACGCTCGTCCATTACTACAATCTGGCGATGAAATTATTGTGAGCGAGTTAGAGCATCATAGCAATTTATTGCCTTGGTTGATTGTTGCAGAGCAAACAGGGGCTAAAGTCATTCAATGGTCGTCAGATGTTAATGAGTTATCTTTATTAATGTCTGCTAAAACAAGAATTGTTGCAATAACACAAATGTCGAATGTAACGGGTTTTTGCCCTAACTTAGAAGCAATTAGCGATATTGTTCACCAACATAATGCAATTTTAGTCGTGGATGGAGCTCAAGGAATCGTTCATCATAATGTCGATGTAACAGCGCTTAATATCGATTTTTATGCTTTTTCGGCGCATAAGCTATATGGTCCAACAGGCCTTGGGGTTTTGTATGGTAAAAGAGCATTATTTGAACAAATGTCGGTTTGGCATGGTGGCGGTAAAATGTTAAAACACACGTCGTTTGATGGTTTTATTCAAGAAGATCTGCCTTATAGATTTGAAGCTGGCACGCCGAATATTGCGGGTATTGTTGGCTTTAATGCAATACTTCAATGGTTAGAACGTTGGGATAGCAATCAAGCAGAGCACTACACTAAGCAACTCGCTGATTATGCAAAATCACAACTCAACAAGTTTACTGATATTCAATTTTACAGCGAGGATCATAGCCCAATAATCACGTTTAATATCAATCATATTCATCATAATGATATTGCTATTTTATTGAGTGAACAAAATATTGCGATTCGTACAGGTGAGCTTTGCGCTCAACCGTTGATGAATAAGTTAGGTTGCCATGGCGCTATTCGTTTGTCGTTGATGCCATATAATAATCAGCAAGATGTGGATAAATTTATTTCAGAGTTGCAAAATGCAATTGAAATATTAGTGTGATTTTATACTGAAACGTATAGTTTCCTGAAACTTTTTTACAAGCAGTTAACCGTAAATAGGTCAATATTATGCTATCACAGCAAAGTTTAACCGAATTATTTTCACAACAACATAATTGGCAAGATCGTTATCGACAATTAGTAATGCTAGCAAAGCAATTACCTGATTTCCCTGAAAATGAAAAAACTGAGCAGAACCAAGTCCACGGATGCGAAAACCGTGTATGGCTAACTTATCAAAAACAACAAGATAATAAATATATTTTTCAAGGTGATAGTGAGGGAAGAATTGTCAAAGGCTTATTGGCCATTTTAATCATTATTGCTAATAACAAAACAGCACAAGAAATTGTTGATATTGATTTTTCATCCCTGTTAAGTCAGCTAAAAATTGCCGATGAACTAAGCCAATCACGCTTGCAAGGCGTTACTAAGTTAATTGAGCGCATAAAATCGGTTGCGTAAAAAAGGGGGCTAATGCGCCCCCCTGCCTTTTATCGTTACCGTTAATTTTCAGTATAAGTGTAAAGTGTGATGACTTTTTTTACACCACTGACTTTACTTGCAATTTCAGCTGCTGCTTTACCTTCTTCTGGGGTAACCATTCCAATTAAAAACACTTCGCTATTTTCGGTTACCACTTTAATTTTGCGAGCTTTTGTTTTAGCATCTAAAACTAACCGAGATTTAACTTGAGTTGTTATCCAAGAATCATTAGTAATAGTCACTGCCCCAACGGGTTCACCAATACGAATTTGGTTATAGACTTTTTTTACTCCGTCAACTTGATAAGCAAGCTTTTCTGCTTGTTCAACTTGTTGACTATTTGCTTGTCCAACTAAAAGGATATTACCACCATAAGCACTCGAAGCAATACGCGAGCCAATAAACAAAGGTCCATGGTCTTTAATTTTTATCCCCATACGTGAACTGAGCGTTGTATCATCAACTTGGGTACCAGTAGTGCGAGGATCAGAGGCAACTTTTGCCGTAGCCCCTGCACCAATTCCTATAACAGCAGCAACGCAGCCTTGCAATATTAATATGCAAGAGATTAACATTGCCATTATGGCGATCTTTTTCATTATAGCTCCTTATGATTTATTGCTCTGTAATAATCAAATTCTAATAGATTGTTTGTATTATGCCTTGTAGATATTGATTTGCAAATAATTTTATGATTTATGCTAGCTTATAGCAGTATTTCTATTTTATTAAACTATATCATAAATTTCTGTTTGAATTTCAATTGTTATTTTAGTGTGAAATCTGCTATCTTTGTATAATAAATAAAATAAATCAGATGATTGGAATAAAAATATGAATCAAGATTGTGTCGATTGGCTATATGGTTTATCTGCACCGATGGTTGCTTTAAATAAGAGACATGGTGCAAGTTACACTTCGCCATCTTTTTTTCCTGACAGAACATTTGTTGATATGGAGGATGATTGGGGAATAGACTCTCGCCAAGCATTACTAAACTGTGTGTTTAATATGGTTGATGATGGGCATGCACCAATATTATCTCGATATTATTCAGTGTACTCTCGATTTTCTGAATCAGAATGGCGTGATTATTGCCAAGCACAAGATGATTATCAAAAAGTATTACTGGCGTTTGTTGAACAAACTTTTTGTGTATGTGGCTATGGTGGCATTCGTAGTTGGGATTATGCCCGTATGGGATATTTGCTACGCAATGGCACGACCAATAAATATATTAGCGAAGAAGAAGCGCTATGGATTTTTTCAAGAATTGCCGCTCGTTCTCAATATTTTTATAGATCTTGGCACCATTACTGTGCTGGTTGGGCGATTGGATTTCAATATTGGGAAACGCTCAATAATAAAGAAGATCTGGAGGCATTACGTTGTGAATTAACCCGAGCATCACAAACACATACCATGAAAATATTAATTAGCGATAAGGATTCACCTTGTAATCGCCTACCTTGGTATACTGAAATCGACAAACTAGAAAAACCAGAATCATTAGCGGAGTATGATTGGTCATGAATACAAATTTTTGGCAATTATTGGGCATCGAAAAAACAACAGATACCACGGTTATTCGTCAAGCATATCGTGTAAAGTTACCATTATATCATCCTGAAACAGATCCCGATGGATTTAAAGCTCTGCGCAAAGCGTATGAATTGGCAATGAATTATGCCAAATCGCCCGAAACAGCTATTGATGAAACTACACAGAATTCAGAAAAATCAACGCCACAACTAACAAAAGAACAAATTAAAGCGAATGAAATTTACGATGCTTATCAAGCCCTGTTAGAAGATCCACTGCGATGCTATAACATTGATGAGTGGCAAAAATTTATCGGTTCATTCTATGACTATCCAATGGAGGTTATTGATTCGGTAAAATGGCGACTATTAGAATTAAGTTACGAAACAACAAATATCTCTGAATCATGTGTCAAAGTTTTAGCCGATAATTTGCGCTGGCGTCAGCAACTCATGACACAATACACTGATGAACTTGAAAAATATGATAATTATTTAAATCACATTGATCGTGGTGATTTATTTGATTACACATGCTTACCAGCAACAAATAAAACACTACAAAATGCAACTATCGATTATATATATAATGCCAAATGGTTATTTTGGGAAAGTAGTTCGGAAGACGTTTATGAATTTTTATGCCAAGATACCGTTATTTACCTTCCTAATGATAAAAAATTTATGCTCGAATTTGCTCATTGGCACAGTGCTGCAAGCCTAAAAAATCAATCTATTTTGGATTACGCTTTAAAATGCATTGCCGAAGGCGATCAAGACGAAAATATTATTATCGAGTGGAAATATATTGCTGCCATCCAATATACTTTGCTTGAAGATAAACAAAATGCCTTACGGGCTTGGTTAGAATTGTATTATTCAGGTCATTATCAACAAAAAGCAGAAAGCTGGATAGCAGGTTGGTGTGCTTATTTTGAAAAAAATCACTTCCCATTATTAGTTATGGCGCTAAATAATAGTTATTGTGTCGCTGCCGATAAAACAGAAAATTATTTGTATACTATTCCGCAAATAACGGTAACTACAACATCACGATTAGCCTCATTAGAGAATATTGATGAGTATCCAAAAGAAATTATCGATTTTGTTAATTGGGCTTTAGATATAAGCTGGAATTACAAACAAGTCATACCAATATTGTTACTGGATGACGGCAATAATCGATTATATCGTTTATACCGACATGCCATTATGTTGCGTCACGGCAATGAAATATTATTACAAGAAATTTTAGACGATCAAAGCGATGATCCATTTGAACAATTTATTTTACAACATTTACAACGCCAAGCACGACAACATCTTGCATGGCTTGCAGAACTTTCACCCGTGCAAGAATTTAAAACATGGTTATTTGATAATAATGAAAATGCTCAACTTCCACCTCAATTCGATCCCGACGAGAATGGTAAGCTAGCTGTATATGCTCGTTTATGGCTAGATAGATTCAGCGATATTCCTGATATTGCTAAATCACATTTATATCAAAGTTTTTCTTATCCAAATATGGAAATGTTTGACTGGGTTACGTTTTTAAAATTTAATAATTATTATCAACTACCAAAATCTCCAGATCCTTCGGTTATTGCTAATAAGAAAGAAGCTTATTGGCAATGGTATCGTTGTTATTTATTAGTAATTGCAATTTCTTATGAACCAATAGAAACTGCAAAATATCTTCGGCAAGAAAATAATACTTTTATTATTGATGAAAATAACCCATTTAAACCATTAATAGCGATATTTAAGCATGGCAACTGGCAAAATGAAACCGAGCTGTATAACCTAATCAATAATGATAGTGGGCTAATTAATAATGTTTTAATTAATTATCCAAATTCAATTGAATGGTTTATTGATGCGCCTCACCTTATTGATTTTGACGATATTGAGCAAAAACTGGAGCAAATATGGACACAAAAACTGGCGAATCGAAATCCAATTTATTTAATGTTGTTATACATAATTATATTAAATAAAACTGAGCAAAAAAATAAATTAGATACGATATTACAAGATATTACTGGTGATAATAAAGAGTTAATAAACATAGCCAAAGATCTGCAAAATAATTGGATTACACTATCTTCTGATATCAAAAAAAAATACAGTTATACCAAACAAGTTGATGAAATAAGAACACTTGCTAAACGTTTATCTAACTATTACGGTATATGCGATGAAGATGAACTTGAAATGTTAGACAAGTTTAAAAACAGCTGTGGCAATGATTTAGTCTTACGGCTTTGTGCGTCATTACTTATAGCAAAACATCGTGAAAATCAACAAAAACTGGAATCACAGCCATTACCTAAAAATAGATGGTGGCAGTTTTGGCGTTGGAAAGGACGAACTAATATAAAAGGTTTTATTATACAATTATGTTGTAGCTTCATAGTGTTAGGATTGATGACCGTACTTAACAATAATTTTGAATTGGATAGTCCTACTTTCTCTATGATTTGTTATTTTGTTGTTGTAACCAACACCGTTTTTGCTATGAAACGACGTTTTAATGATATTAATAAAGGTGAGCCTCTCTGTGATTTTGTGGGCGAAATATTGGCTTATCTCTTATTTTTTGCGCCATTTTGGGTTTCTGGCATCAAACACACTAACCATTTTGGACCGCCAGTAGAAAAAGCTATCAAGAAAAAGTAAGCCGTATAAAAAACCCCTTTTATACTTATCATAAAAGGGGGTTGCTAATATTTTTAAATATCTTTATTAGTTATCGATTCAGATCTTGTAGATTAGATTCAATTTCACCACGAATTTCGTTAATTTCTTCAGAATTTTGTCTATTTAGTACTTCCATAAAAGCTTCAATATATGATCCAATTAATAGCCGTTCATTTCCCAATGATTGTGCCCATGCACGTTCCAGCCTTGCTAATAAAGTACGATTCGGCATTTCGTCGCGAGGGTGAATTTTAAGTGCTTTTAAGCGATCATGACTGTCTTGTTTTTGTTTGTCTGTTAATCCAATTGGACTATGATCAATCACTTTGCCATGTTGTTTGCCTGTCTCAAGTAAAACCACATCAACTTCTAATAAGCCATTTAGATCATAACTAAAGCGAACATCAATCCCTTGTGTTTTTTCCATTGGCGTTAGAGGCACTTCAAACTCATCAATTAAAACATTGTTTTCAACGCGTGGATTTTCACCTTGATAAACCGAAATACATATCACTTTTTGTTGAGGGTAAGTTGTGTAAAATGTTTTTACTTTCGAAGTTGGCACAATGGTATTACGTTCAATAATGGGGGAAAATAGCCCACTGACATTATTTGAACAACTTTCGATCCCTAGTGTATAAGGGCATACATCAGTTAAAATAACTTCTTCAACATCGGCATTTCGCAATCGACAAGCCGCCTGAACAGCGGCGCCTTGTGCCACGATTGTTGTCGGATTTATGTGGCGATAAGGTAGTTTTGCAAATAATTTTGTCACTAGCTCTCGAACTACACCCAATTGTGATGAACCACCGACTAAAACAATATGTTCGAGTTCGTTGGGTTTTAAGCGAGCATCACTTAAAGCTTGTTCAACTGGGGCTCGTAATCGATTAAGTAATGATAACCAAATTGATTTAGCTTTTACTTCGTTTAATGAAAATTGCCATTGTTTGTCTTGCCATAACCAGGTCAAATTATGCACTTGGTCACCACTGAGCTTACATTTTAGTTGTTCAGCTAAATCTAATAAACGCGCATAATCATCAACTGGGATATCTGGTTGTTTAAGTTTCCATTCTCTTAAGCATGCTTTGACAATTTCATCCGTAAAATCTTCACCACCTAAGTAATTATCACCTGCTGATGCATGTACCTCAATTATCGGCATGGCATATTCTAGTACAGTCACATCAAAAGTACCGCCACCTAAGTCAAAAACTAAAGTGTTACCAGACTGTTCTTCATGTAATCCATACGCCATTGAGGCCGCTGTTGGCTCATTAATTAAACGCACAGCATTTAGTCCAGCAAGTTCGGCAGCAAAGCGGGTCTGTTTACGCTGTTCGTCATTAAAATAAGCTGGAACAGATATGACGACATCATGAATTTCTTGTTGTAGAAAAGCCTCAGCATCAGCCTTTAGTGATTTTAAAACTAATGCTGAAAGCTCAGTTGGTGTAAATTTTTGATCACCTAATTCAAAAACTTTATTTGATCCTAAAAAACGTTTAAATGCCGCCACACTACGACTAGGATGAGTGGTTAAACGAGATAAAGCTGCGTGACCAACTAAAATCGAATTATCTTCATCAAGGCTGACTGCCGAAGGTGTAACAACTTCGCCTATTGAGTTGGGAATAAGTGTCGGCTGACCATTTTGCCAAACACAAATTAAACTATTGGTAGTACCTAAATCAATACCGATTGGATAATGCATAAACTCTCTAAATAATATAATAATTCCTTATTGTTTAGATTATATACTAGCGATCACCAGAATTGCAAAAATGATACTAAAAATGAGTAAAATAGGTTTATCTATCATCTTTAAATATAATTATTTTATTTATTGATTTTGGTAATTTGGCTAACAAGTTTACCTTTTTTCAGTCTTGTTACGATAATGTCGCCCACCGTGACTTGCTCAGAACGACGAACCACTGCATTGTTTTGGTCGGTGGTGACTGAATAACCTCGCTCAAGCGTAGCTAGCGGACTAACGTTGTTAAGTTGAGAGGTTTGTAAAACGAATTGATGTTGTGATTTTGTTAACTTTTGTTTAATTAAATTAATAAGTCTTTGCTGTTTTTGTTCAACTACTTGTTGTAAATAGGTAATATTATTTTGTGGTGATACACGTAATAATCGCTTATCCAAAAAATTATAGCGATTTGATAGTCTGAGTAAATATTGCTGAATATTTTCAGATAATGAATGGCGATAAGCTAGAAGTTGATTTAATTGTTTTTCTAGCTTTGTTTGTGGATGTTGAGTTTGTAATTGATGTCGCCATTTATTGAGTCTTGCTCGACACTGCATTAAATAATAATCCATTGCCATGGATAAATGCTGTTCTTTTGCTTGAATACGTTTTATCTGATCTAAATTATCATGACTTACTAGCTCGGCAGCAGCAGATGGTGTAGCCGCTCTGACATCAGCAACAAAATCTGCAATGGTAAAATCAATTTCATGTCCAACCGCGCTAACCGTCGGTATTTTGCTTGAAAAAAGGGCTCTTGCTACTATTTCTTCATTAAATGACCATAAGTCTTCAAGCGAACCTCCGCCTCGCCCAATAATTAACACATCACATTCTTGCCGAATATTGGCAATTTGAATCATCTTAGCAATTTGTCCCGCTGCCTCATTGCCTTGTACTTGAGTTGGGTAGATGATTAAATGTAAGCTAGGATCACGACGCTTTAATATTTGGCAAATATCATGTAGCGCAGCACCCGTTGATGAAGTGATAATGCCAACAGTACGAATATTTTCAGGAAGTGGCTGTTTATACATGGGATCAAATAAACCTTCGTCTGACAGTTTTTGTTTTAACTGCTCAAACTTTTGCTGTAGTAATCCTGCTCCTGCGGGTTGAATTTTATCAATAACTAATTGATACTCACCACGAGCTTCATACAATGTAACTGTTGCTCGAACTAAAACTTGCTGTCCATTTTGTGGTGTAAAGCCAGCACGTAAATTACTATTGCGAAACATTGCACAGCGCACCTGTGCACTGTCGTCTTTTAATGAGAAATACCAATGGCCTGACGATGGACGAGAAAAGTTTGAGATTTCGCCCATAAGCCAAATCTGACCAATAGCATCACAAAGCAACTCTTTCACCATTTGATTGAGATCTTTAATCGATAAAATTGAACTACCTTGCATACTATTATCCTTATGGTAACTATATCTATGGTTATGATAAATCAAATTGAGCCCAAATTGGTGCATGATCAGATGGTTTTTCCATCGCTCTGATATCATAATCAATACCTGTTTGCAGGTAGTAATTCATCATTTTTTTGCTAGCTAAAATCAAATCGATGCGTAGCCCTGTATGGGTATCAAAACCTTTAGAACGATAATCAAACCAAGAATATGTTTTTTCTTTTGGATAAGCATTACGGTAAGTATCAGTAAAACCAAGTGACATTAAATCGTTTATCCATTCACGCTCTTCGGGCAAAAATGAACATTTACCTGTACGTAACCAACGTTTTCGGTTTTCTTCAGTAAGACCTATATCTAAATCGGTTGGGCAAATATTCATATCCCCCATTATTAATGATAATTGGCTATTTAATTGCTGCTGTTCGATATAAGTTATTAAATCTTGATAAAATTTACGCTTGGCAGGATATTTTATTTCATGATGTAAACTTTCACCTTGCGGAAAATAACCATTAATTACCATTAAATTGCCTTGGCTAGTTGGTAACTCAGCAATAATCAAACGGCATTGTGCGTCTTCGTTATCGGTTGGAAAACCACATTGTACTGAAATGGGTTTTTGTTTAGTTAACAATGCCACACCATAGTGGCTTTTTTGCCCGTGATAATGTAAGTGATAACCAAACTGAGCAAGCTCTTCAACGGGAAATTGGTCATTATGTACTTTGGTTTCTTGAAGACCAATAATATCTGGTTGGTGGGTATCAATAATTGCCGCCAGCTGATGAATTCGGGCTCGAAGGCTGTTAATATTAAAAGAGATAACTTTCATGATTATTTTATTGTGTTACATTTAATGTTGTAGTTGCCCCATCCTACCAAAAATACGTTATACTGTTAAGCTATTACATAAAGAGTTGTCATTTGTGATAAAAGGAATAGTCGAATATGTCTACGGAATTAACTGCCTTGCGCGATAAAATCGATGAAGTTGATAAATCAATTTTATCATTAATTACCAAACGATTAGCATTAGTTACCGAAGTTGGTGAAGTAAAAAGTAAACATGGTATTCCTATTTATGATCCTAAACGTGAAGCAGAAATGCTAAACAAAAGACGACAAGAAGCTGAAAATGCGGGTATATCTCCCGCATTAATTGAAGATATTTTACGTCGTTTGATGCGTGAATCGTATATTAGCGAAAATGACAAAGGTTTCAAAAAAGTTTATACAGGCCAAGGTTCTATAGTCATTGTTGGTGGTAATGGACAAATGGGGCGGTTATTTGCTCGGTTATTTACCTTATCAGGCTACCAAGTTAAAACGTTAGGCTCTAAAACTATGCATCAAGCTACTGAAATAGTTGCTGATGCTGCTGCGGTTATTGTCACAGTGCCAATAAATAAAACTTGTGAAATCATAAAACAATTACCGCAATTGCCAAAAGATTGTATCTTAACGGATTTTACTTCTATCAAAGCTAAACCACTTGAAACGATGCTAGAAAAGCATCAAGGACCCGTTGTCGGATTGCATCCTATGTTTGGCCCTGATGTGCCTAATTTAGCCAAACAAATTATCGTTTATTGTGAAGGTCGCGAACCGACTAAATATCAATGGTTAATTGAGCAAATGCGTATATGGGGTGCTAATTTATGCGCTATTGATGCCAAAGAGCATGATAAATGCATGTCGTTCATTCAAGCATTACGCCATTTTACCTCTTTTTCATACGGCGTAAATTTACAACGTGAACAGGCTGATTTAGAGCAACTAATTGCACTATCATCTCCTATCTATCGGCTTGAACTGATGATGGTTGGACGGTTGTTTGCTCAAGATCCCGCTCTTTATGCCGATATTATTATGGCATCAGATGATAATATTGAATTAATCAAGCGCTATTATGAACGCTTTGGGCAAATGGTGAAATTAATTGAACAACGTAATAAAACTAAATTTATTGAGAATTTTAATGAAGTCACCGCCTGGTTTGGCAATTATGCAGAACGCTTTATCAAAGAGAGCCAAGTATTATTAAAATTTGCCAACGATAGTCGAGAATAGTTTTATAATGAAACGTCTATTTTATTGATTTTTTTTTACAACTTGGGGTATACGGTTATCAAAAAAATCGCATACAACTTTAAAGTAAAGTATTGTTAATTAAATGTTGTCCAACATAACAAATATTAGTATGAGGGTACAAAATGTCTAATCGGAAATATTTTGGTACAGATGGGATTCGCGGTAAAGTTGGGCAGCATCCTATTACGCCAGATTTTGCGCTTAAATTAGGTTGGGCTGCAGGCCGTGTTCTTGCTAAAGATGGTGTTAAAAAAGTATTAATCGGTAAAGATACCCGCATTTCAGGCTATATGCTTGAGTCAGCACTAGAAGCAGGTTTTGCCTCCGCTGGCGTTGCAGCAGCTTTTACAGGCCCTATGCCAACCCCCGCTATTGCCTACTTAACTCGCACTTTTCGGGCTGATGCTGGAGTGGTCATTTCTGCTTCACATAACCCTTTTTATGATAATGGTATTAAGTTCTTTTCAGCCGAAGGAAAAAAACTTGATGATGCAATTGAATTAGAAATCGAGGCTGAGCTTGAAAAAGAGATCGATTGCGTAGAATCAAAACAACTTGGTCGAGCAAGCCGTATCACCGATGCAGCGGGACGCTATATCGAATTTTGTAAAAGCACATTCGATCATGATTTAAGTCTAGCTACATTAAAAATTGTTGTCGATTGCGCTAATGGCGCAACTTATCACATTGCACCCAAAGTGCTTCGTGAACTTGGTGCTACGGTCATAAAAATTGGCTGTGAACCTGATGGTGTTAATATCAATGAAAACTGTGGTGCAACTGACGTTAAAGCTCTCGCTAAATGTGTTATTGATGAAAAAGCAGATTTAGGCTTTGCATTAGATGGTGATGGCGATCGTATTATCATGGTTGATCATAAAGGACGCAAAATTGATGGTGATCAAATTATTTACATCATTGCTCGCGAAGCACTAAGGCAAGGTCAACTCAAAGGTGGAGTTGTTGGCACATTAATGAGCAATATGGGGCTTGAAATTGCACTTAAAAATCTTGGAATTTCTTTTGTTCGAGCCAAAGTAGGCGATCGTTATGTGCTTGAAAAATTAGTAGAAAAAAACTGGCGCTTAGGTGCTGAAAATTCAGGCCATGTGTTATTATTAGATAAAACCACCACGGGTGATGGTATCGTTGCGGGCTTACAAGTACTAGCGGCAATGGTGCGTAATGATATGTCATTAGCTGATTTATGCAGTGGCATGACAATGCTACCGCAAGTCTTAATTAATATCCGTTTTTCAGGCAAAGAAGATCCACTAAATAGTACTGCTGTAAAATCAGCTATTGAAAAAGCAGAAAAACAGCTTGGCAATCATGGGCGAGTTTTGATCCGTAAATCAGGTACAGAACCACTGATTCGCGTCATGGTTGAGGGAAACAATGAAATGGAAGCCCAAAAATTAGCAGAAACTATTGCCATAGCAGTTAAAAATTAAAAATAACCTCATTTATGCCCATTAATTAAGCCATTGATTGAACAATCTTTGGTTTAAAATAATAGATGAAGTTGCGCATATTTACACAAAATTAGTAAAAAGTGTCTAAATTTTTAATTTCGTTAATCAAAGGTTGACTTAATATAGGCAATTGGGTTTAAAATAGTGGCTTCAATTATTACAACGATTGCTTATACCTTTCTAGGTAAATAAGCAGTATTCTTTATTTTTAGGAATAAGTAAGAGGGTTATATGTCTGTTTCCTCTCCAGCTTCACCACAAGCTTACATCAAGCATCATCTTGAAAACTTGCAAGTAGGTTCGGGTTTTTGGACCTTAAACCTTGACTCACTATTCTTTTCAATTCTACTTGGTGTAATCTTTTTATGGATCTTTCACCGCGTTGCTAAAAAAGCAACTAGTGGAGTGCCTAGTAAATTACAATGTGCTGTTGAAATGATTTTTGAATTTGTCAACAATACTGTTAAAGATATGTTCTCAGGTCAAAATAAGCTCATTGCACCGCTAGCTTTAACAGTGTTTATTTGGGTTTTCTTAATGAATTTTATGGATCTTATCCCGGTTGACTTTCTCCCTTATGCAGGTCAATACCTAGGTCTATCACATTTAAGGGTTGTTCCAACAGCAGATGTTAGCATCACTATGTCAATGTCTTTAGGCGTCTTTGTCCTTATTATTATTTATTCTATTAAATATAAAGGGATTAGTGGTTTCATTAAAGAATATACACTTCACCCTTTCAATCACTGGGCATTTGCGCCGATTAATTTAGTGCTTGAATTAGTTAGTCTTTTAGCTAAGCCTGTTTCTTTAGGGCTTCGACTTTTCGGAAATATGTACGCAGGTGAACTTATCTTCATCTTAATTGCTGCATTATTGCCTTGGTGGTCACAGTGGGTATTGTCATTACCATGGGCCATCTTCCATATTTTAATTATTACATTACAAGCATTTATTTTTATGGTGTTGACGATCGTCTATTTAGCTATGGCGTCGGCAACGGAAGATCATTAATTTTAATATTTTTTTGATAATAAACTGGAGTATATAATGGATATTAGTATGTTATTTGTAGCCGCAGGTATAATGATGGGATTAGCTGCAATTGGTGGTGCAGTTGGTATTGGTTTATTAGGTGGCAAATTTTTAGAAGGTGCTGCTCGCCAACCAGAATTAATGCCTATGTTACGTACTCAATTCTTTATCGTAATGGGCTTAGTTGATGCGATCCCAATGATTTGTGTGGGTATTGCGCTTTATGTTATTTTTGCTGTCGCTGGCTAATAAAAATTTAAGAGGAATCGTGTCATGAATATGAACGCAACGCTCCTCGGCCAAGCAATTACATTTGTATTGTTTGTTTGGTTCTGTATGAAGTTTGTTTGGCCTCCAGTTATCGGCGCAATTGAAAAGCGTCAAAAAGAGATAGCCGAAGGACTTGCTTCAGCAGAAACAGCAAAAAAAGATTTGGAATTAGCCAAAGCAAATACATCTGACATAATGCAACAGGCTAAGGTTGAGGCCAATGCAATTATTGAGCAAGCAAACAAACGCAAAGCAGCCATTCTTGAAGAAGCAAAGCAAGAAGCTTCTCGTGAAAAAGAACGAATTGTTGCTCAAGGGCTTGCCGAAGTAGAGGCCGAACGCAAACGAGCTAAAGAAGAGCTCAAACAACAAGTCGCTACACTCGCTATTGCTGGTGCAGAAAAAATTATTCAACGTTCTGTTAATGAAGCCGCAAATAGCGACATCATTGATAAACTCGTAGCTGAACTATAAGGAGATATGAGCAATGGCTGACTTAATTACGATTGCTCGCCCTTATGCTAAAGCCGCTTTCGAGTTTGCGGTAGAAAAAAACAGCATCGAATCATGGCATAAAATGCTAGTGTTAACATCAGAAGTAAGTAAAGATGCTCAAATAAAGAGCGTTTTAACATCTGACATGAAAGCCGATTCGGTGGCTAATTTACTCATCAATATCTGCAAAGATGTGTTAGATGAGTTTAGCACTAACTTTATTAAGATTATGGCTGAAAACAAACGGTTATCACTTCTTCCCGAAGTACTAACTTTGTTTGAGCAATATTGTTTAGAGAAAAATGCCCAAGCAGATGTAGATGTGATTTCTGCTAGTGAGCTAACCAATGAACAACTTAATAAGATTTCTGTCGCTGTCGAAAAACGTTTATCACGAAAAGTAAAACTAAAATGTCACATAGATAAATCGCTCATTTCTGGTTTTATTATTCGTACGGGCGATATGGTTATTGATAGTAGTATCAGAGGGCGTTTAAATCGTTTAACTGACGCTCTACAGTCTTAAGGGGACTGATAATGCAGCTAAATTCAACTGAAATAAGTGAACTAATTAAAGAGCGGATAGCTCAGTTCAATATTGTGAGTGATGCTCACAATGAAGGAACTATCATATCTGTAAGTGATGGTATCCTTCGAATCCATGGACTAACTGATGTAATGCAAGGTGAAATGATTGCATTACCAGGAGGTCGCTATGCAATGGCTCTCAATCTTGAAAGAGACTCTGTCGGTGCGGTGGTCATGGGACCATACGAAGATTTATCTGAAGGAATGAAAGTCCAATGTACTGGCCGTATATTACAAGTACCAGTTGGTGAAGGTTTATTAGGTCGTGTTATTAACACATTAGGTGAGCCAATTGATGGTAAAGGTTCGCTTCAACATGATGGGTTTTCACCAGTTGAAGTTGTTGCACCAGGTGTTATCGATCGTAAATCTGTTGATCAAGCATTACAAACTGGCTATAAAGCCGTTGACTCAATGATTCCAATTGGTCGAGGTCAGCGTGAACTTATCATCGGTGACCGTCAAACAGGTAAAACAGCACTTGCTGTCGATGCGATCATCAATCAACGTGACTCTGGCGTAAAATGTATCTATGTCGCTATTGGCCAAAAACAATCAACTATTGCCAATGTTGTGCGTAAACTTGAAGAACATGGTGCATTAAAAAATACGATTGTTGTTGTTGCCTCTGCATCTGAATCAGCAGCATTACAATATTTAGCGCCATATGCCGGTTGTGCAATGGGCGAATACTTTCGTGATCGAGGCCAAGATGCATTAATTGTTTATGATGATTTATCTAAACAAGCGGTTGCTTACCGTCAAATTTCGTTATTACTTCGTCGCCCACCTGGACGTGAAGCTTATCCAGGTGATGTATTTTATCTTCACTCTCGTTTACTTGAACGTGCTGCGCGCGTCAACGAAGCCTATGTTGAAGAGTACACTAAAGGCGAAGTTAAAGGTAAAACAGGTTCTTTAACGGCATTACCAATTATTGAAACGCAAGCTGGTGACGTTTCGGCATTCGTACCAACTAACGTAATTTCGATTACTGATGGTCAGATATTCCTTGAAACTAGCCTATTTAACTCAGGCATTCGCCCAGCGGTTAACCCAGGTATTTCGGTTTCTCGTGTTGGTGGTGCTGCGCAAACTAAGATAATGAAAAAATTATCAGGTGGTATCCGTACTGCGCTTGCACAATATCGTGAATTAGCTGCGTTCTCACAGTTTGCTTCTGACTTAGATGAGGCAACAAGAAATCAATTGAGCCACGGTGAAAAAGTGACAGAATTACTCAAACAAAAGCAATATGCTCCTATGACTGTTGCTGAGCAATCAATTGTACTTTATGCCGCTGAGCGTGGTTATTTAGAAGATGTTGAACTCGCTAAAGTGTTACCATTTGAAACCGCACTACTTGCTTATGCTCATAGTCAATATGGCGATTTTGTTAAACAAATCGATGAGACCGGTAATTACAATGATGAGATTGAAAGTAAGCTAAAAGCATTACTTGAAAGCTTTAAATCAACTCAAACTTGGTAAGGGTGGGGTAAAAAATGGCTAATGCAAAAGAGATTAGAACCAAAATTGCCAGTATCCAAAGTACGCAAAAGATCACTAAAGCGATGGAAATGGTTGCCAACTCTAAAATGCGTAAAACGCAAGATAGAATGGCAGCTAGCCGGCCATATGCAGAGATGATCCGTGAAGTAATTGGACATTTAGCGTTAGCTCAGATAGGCGCCAAACATCCATATTTAGAAGAAAGGGATGTAAAGCGAGTTGGCTATCTTATCATTTCAACCGATCGTGGTTTATGTGGTGGATTAAATATCAACCTTTTCAAGGCGGTTATTACTGACATGTCAGCATGGCAGGAGAAAGGTGTCGAAGCAGATGTAGCTTTAATTGGTTCACGAGGTGTGTCGTTTTTCTCTTCAGTAAAAGCGAATATCTTAACCCAAGTCACTAACTTGGGAGACGAGCCAACTTTATCAGATTTAATTGGTCCGGTAAAAACAATGTTGGAGGCTTATGACGAGGGTAAGATTGATAAATTATATATTGTAACAAATAAATTTATTAATACCATGTCACAAAAGCCAACAATACAGCAGTTATTGCCATTACCACATTCAGAAGATGACAAACTCAAAGCTTCATCATGGGATTATATTTATGAGCCTGATGCTAAATCACTATTAGATGTGATTTTACGTCGCTATATTGAATCACAAGTCTATCAAGCAGTGGTTGATAATTTAGCGAGTGAACAAGCAGCAAGAATGGTAGCCATGAAAGCGGCAACAGATAACGGTGCAAACCTAATTAATGAATTGCAAATTGTGTATAACAAAGCGCGCCAAGGTGCGATTACTAATGAATTGATTGATATTGTATCCGGTGCAGCCGCGGTTTCAGGTTAGTGCTAAATATTGGCTTATAGTTAAGAAAAAGACGTAGAGGATTAAAAATGGCTACTGGAAAGATTGTCCAGATCATCGGTGCGGTGGTTGATGTCGAATTCCCCGAAGATGCAGTACCAAAGGTATATGATGCATTAGAAGTGGAAACTGGCGCTGAAAAATTAGTTCTGGAAGTTCAACAACAATTAGGTGGTGGTGTTGTTTGCTGTATTGCGATGGGATCATCTGATGGTTTAAGACGTGGACTTAAAGTGGTAAACACTGGTCACGGCATTGAAGTACCAGTGGGGACTAAAACACTGGGGCGTATCATGAACGTACTTGGTGATCCTGTTGATAAAGCAGGCCCAATTGGGGAAGAAGAGCGTTGGGCTATCCACCGTGCAGCACCGACTTATGAAGAACTTGCGAACTCAACTGAATTACTTGAAACAGGTATTAAAGTTATCGACTTAATTTGCCCATTTGCTAAAGGGGGTAAAGTGGGTCTATTCGGTGGTGCTGGTGTGGGTAAAACCGTTAATATGATGGAGTTAATCCGTAACATCGCTATCGAACACTCTGGTTACTCAGTATTCACAGGTGTAGGTGAACGTACTCGTGAAGGTAATGACTTTTATCACGAAATGAAAGAATCAAACGTGCTTGATAAAGTATCGTTAGTTTATGGTCAGATGAATGAGCCACCAGGCAACCGTTTACGCGTTGCGTTAACTGGTTTAACCATGGCAGAAAAATTCCGTGATGAAGGTAAAGATGTATTATTATTCATCGATAATATTTATCGTTATACCTTAGCTGGTACCGAAGTATCTGCGTTATTAGGTCGTATGCCATCGGCAGTAGGTTATCAACCGACATTAGCTGAAGAAATGGGCTTATTACAAGAGCGTATTACTTCAACTAAAACAGGCTCAATTACGTCAATCCAAGCTGTATATGTACCAGCAGATGACTTGACTGACCCATCACCAGCAACAACATTTGCTCACTTAGATGCAACAATCGTATTGAGCCGACAAATCGCCTCATTAGGTATCTATCCAGCGGTGGATCCATTGGATTCAACCAGCCGTCAATTAGATCCTTTAGTGGTTGGTCAAGAGCATTATGATTGTGCCCGTGGCGTTCAGTCGATTTTACAACGTTATCAAGAATTAAAAGATATTATTGCGATTCTTGGTATGGATGAGTTATCAGAAGAAGATAAATTAATTGTTGCTCGTGCGCGTAAGATTCAACGCTTCTTATCTCAACCATTCTTTGTTGCAGAAGTATTTACTGGTTCACCAGGTAAATATGTACCATTGAAAGATACGATAAGTGCATTTACGGGTATCATGAAAGGCGATTATGACCATATACCAGAACAAGCGTTCTATATGGTTGGTTCAATTGATGAAGCGATTGAGAAAGCAAAATCTCTCTAGGAGATTCATTGAGCAGATCGTATTAACGGAGATAGTAATATGGCACTAACTTCCTATCAATTAGAAGTTGTTAGTGCTGAATCTCACCTATTTTCAGGTGATGTTCAGCGAATCAGAGTAACTGGTCAAGAAGGTGAGCTCGGGATCTATCCTGGTCATACACCTTTACTCACAACAATAAAACCAGGTATGGTTGGTATTGTGAAAACGAATGGCGAAGAAGAGTTTATCTATCTGTCTGGTGGTATTTTAGAAGTTCAACCTAACATCGTAACCATCTTAGCAGATACTGCTATTCGGGGTGAAGACTTAGATGAAGCAAGAGCGCAAGAAGCGGTAAGGCAAGCGCAGGAACATATTAATCACCTAAGTGATGATGTGTCATTTGCTCAAGCATCTGCCGAACTATCTAAGGCATTAGCAAAAATTCGTGTTATTGAATTAACTCGCCGTGTCGGCCAATAATTTGCTTTTTATGTTGTAGTGCACAAAAAAGGTTACTGGATAGAATTGCTGAGTAACCTTTTTAATTTTAGCGTTCCAAATGTTAAGCGTTAGTTTTCTTTCAATTCTCTTCAATATTATTTTCTTATTAAATTAATACTGAAACCTACATTTTTCTGAAACTTCTTAATAGAAAACTCGCAATAACTTAAAATTTCTTTTTCATTTAAATATAGGAAAATTAGGGTTATACCTACTACTTAGCTGTTTTCGCAAAGTAACAAGGACAGTTATTCAACAGTTTTTGAAACAAAGTAAACTACACCCAATCCAGCAGAGCAAGAATCATAAATATCATTTTCATTAACCTCTACAGCGTCATTTTTCGTTATGGCTTGATAACTGTTACCATCATCATCATGGAAAACAAAATGATAAACTTGTGTATATATACTGTTTTTTTATTGTAGTATTTGTATTTTTCTTCTTTTCTGATGCCAATAAGGTGACTTTGGTTTTGGACGGATCTAAATTTCCCATATCAACGATACCAGCATATTGCATTTGCCTTAGTGCATCGTTCATAAACTGATTTGAGCAATTAGGCACTTTAGCAAAAGAGATAGCTGGTAATATTAACCCAATAATTAAAATAATTTTTTTCATGTTATAACCTTAATTTTGTTTTCCTTATTCTGTGTAGCTAACTTGTAAAGCTACAGTATCAATTCATTAAATAATTTTTGAAATCTTTGGCAATTTGATCCATTAATCAAAATAATCAATCTGGCGTTTTGATACTAAATAACTATCAACTTCACCTATCGAGCAGTCTTTATTAGAAGCTTCACTTTTGGTGATAACTTCATAAGCTTTATTTTTATTATCATAAAAAACAAAATGGTAAATTTGCGTATATAAATCCTTACTTTTCTGTTCAGATGCTAAAAGGGTTATTCTCAATTTTGATTGATTCAAGTTTTCAATCTCCACTATATTACTATTTTTCAACCACTCCTTAGCCTTATCCAAAGCGCGAGTATGGCAATCTGGCCCTTTAGCAAAAGATAGCATTGGGCATAATATTAACAATATTACTAAAGAAAGCTTTTTCATATAATTACCTTAAGTTATTCTTTTTTTAACTTATATTATTTTTATCATTGACTAAAAACACGCTAAAATGCCAAATTTACTTGCCTATTATTAGATAAGCTACTAATGAACTTGACTTTTGGATATTAGATATTTATTCACATCACTGATTGAACATTCTTCATATGATGCTTGGCTTTTGGTAATAACTTGGTAGCTATTACCATGTGTATCATAAAAAACAAAGTTATATATTTGCGTATACACCCCTTTTTTTATTTCTTCTGATACCAACTGTGTTATTTTGGTTTTAGATTCATCTAACTTTCGAATATCTACTATGTTCTCGTTTTTCATCCAAGCCAAAGTCATATTCATCGGCCAAGAATAACAATTAGGTCCTTTAGCAAAAGAGGCTAATGGGCACAACATTAACAATATTAGTATAGAAAACTTTTTCATCTTATTACCTCAATTCATTCATTTCTTATCTTTGGCAGAATATAACCACCTAATAATTTAACAATCGTTCGATTGATAACTAGCTAATAAGTTTTTGTCCTTGCCCAACTTACCTCTTCAATTAAACTTATTGTTTTCATATAATTATTTAATTATTTTATAGTGAGTTAGCTTATCATAAACGTGTATTGTTAATACACTATTTGTTATATTAATCCTCGCCTTCAAAATGGATAAAAAGTCACCGCTGTGATATCAATAAAAAGGGGGAAGCAAGAGCTTCATATTTAGTCTTCGGGTTTAGATAAAGAAGTCAAAGAAATTGATGATAAAAAAGGCTCAACCAATGAAAATGATTAAGCTAGTTGTTATATTGTTGGTTAATTTTATAGGTGGATTACTAAGCTATCAATAGCGTTATCACTTTATCAGGAAACACGGCACACCTGCGTCTTATTATTTACTATATTATGGTTTGTGTTATTGCTGTTTTATTATTATTTCAATCTTTATATTAAATAAAACGATCATCAGGTTTAGTTTTTTGTGGGATGATTGTTGGTATTTTAATAAGTTTTATCTTATGGATTACCTGTCCATTCATTGTGGGAAATTATTATAGATCATCAGCCCTGAATATAGCTATTATTATAATCTATCTACTTATACCATCAGCTATTACCCTTAATTTCGCCATATTTCCAGTAAGCTTATTATGTTGTCATTACTCAATTGTTTGGATTGAAAAAATATATAACAAAATTATTCATATGATTAGGTCATCTTAAACCGTATAGAGACAACCAATACGGTATGTCCATTCAAATTAAGTTCTAGTACAATAAAAATCAGTCAGAAAACCAATTGATTTTATTGAAGTTTTTATTTTGAAAAAATGATAAGAAATAATAACATGAATCCTTTTGCTGCAAGCTATACCTTATGGTGTACGGGTTAATACATTAAGTCTATTGTAAAGGCGGATACTATTTAATATTTTGGCTAGGATCATATAAAGTATTGAGATTTAATCTTACATAACTTATTAAATAAAATAATATTATGGATTATTTATAATAAAAAAAATGATATAGTATGAAAGATTAATTTTTGATTATTAATAAAGATGTGATTTTTTAATGAAGAAAATTACTTCCTTCTTATTTTTTATACCCATTATATGGTTAATGTTTTCTTTTTCATGTTTAGCTAAACCAAAAGTTATCCATGTTCTTGTTGCACTATGTGATAACAAATACCAAAAGATTGTTCCTGTTCCAAAAGCTATAGGTAATGGACAAGATCCTAAAAGTAATCTTTATTGGGGAGCCGCTTATGGTTTTAAAACCTACTTTGCAAAACAAAAAGAGTGGCAAGTTATAAAAATTAATCGGCCAAGCAATGATAAAATATTAGAAGAAATAATTTATAAACATCAAAATCAAGATGTTTATATCATAGCACAAGCATATAATGGTAAATATATAGATGATACTGTCAATGATTTTCTAGATTATGCTGCTGGTAAAAAAGAGCAATCCTATTTGTTTGGTGATAAAAAAGTTATTGTTGGAGGCAAAGCTGACTTAGTTGTTTATATTGGCCATGATTCGTTAATGGAATGGTCATGGCGTAAATATTTACCTGATAGCTGGCGATGGGAAACACTCTCAAAAGAGCAACAGGCAAAACAAAAATCGCGTTATGCAGCAGTATTTGCATGCAAAAGTCAGCAATATTTTTCACCACCGCTATCTCGTTTAGGTATTACGTCACTGATTTTAACTATGCACCGAATGGCGCCTGAAGCATATAGCGTTTATGCAATGATTGATAGTTGGCTAAAAGTTGATCCCAAAGAAGTTACTCGCCAAAAGGTAGCAAGCGCTTATAGCCAATATCAAAAACTAAATAAGCCAGCATTACAGATTTTTACAACTGAATATAAGCAATAATCCTAATTATTTTTTAATCACACGATAAGCACTATAGATGTTTAATTTATAGCAAAATAATTAAATAACGAAGGTATATATACAATTATGAAGGCACCTAAAATTGTCATTTTAACTGGCGCTGGTATTTCAGCTGAATCTGGATTATCAACGTTCCGTGCACAAAATGGATTGTGGGAAGGGTATAATGTAGATGATGTTGCAACCTATGAGGGATATCTTCGAGATCCGATTGCTGTTCATCAATTTTATAATATGTTGCGTAATAAATTACAAGATCCTAATGTAAAACCCAATGCTGCACATTTTGCATTGGCAGAGCTAGAACAAAAGTTAGGTTTTGATAACGTATTAATTGTGACACAAAATGTAGATAATTTGCATGAACAAGCTGGATCAAAAAATATTATTCACATGCATGGTGAGTTATTAAAAGTTCGTAATGAAAAAACAGGGCAGATTATTGATTGTAATAAAGATATCGATTATGCACAAAATACATTAATCCGCCCACATATTGTTTGGTTTGGAGAGATTCCATTACAAATGGATGCTATCCATGACGCACTGTTACAGGCAGATTATTTTATTTCAATAGGTACATCAGGAAATGTTTATCCAGCAGCGGGGTTTGTTCAGATTGCAAATCAATCTGGTGCTAAAACCATTGAGCTGAATTTAGAGCCTAGCTTTAAACAAAATTTATTCCAAACAAAAATTTATGGGCCTGCAAGTAAAATTGTTCCTGAATTTATTAAGACATTTATCTAACAATAAACGCTATTTTAGCTTTTTTAGATAATTTTTATTACCCAAATTATTCATTTGGTTATAAATCCATTTAGCTCTTTTTTGTACCCGTTCACTTGGTATTGTTGGACTCCAACGCCTTGGATTAGGTAATATTGCTGCAAGTAAACTTGCTTGCTTTGCAGTTAACTGATTAGCACTAACATTAAAATAGTGCTGAGCGGCGGCTTCAATACCAAAAATACCCTCTCCCCATTCAGCACAATTTAAATAGATTTCCAGTATACGTTTTTTGGGCCAAAATAGTTCTATCCACAATGTAAACCAAGACTCAACACCTTTGCGAATCCAGCTACGAGATGGCCATAAAAAGATATTTTTAGCAACTTGCTGAGTGATTGTGCTAGCTCCTTTGAGTTTTTTGCTATTTTGATTATGATCTAAGGCGATGCGAATAGCATTAAAATCAAATCCCCAATGCACAGCAAAATTTTGATCTTCTGAGGCTATTACGGCAATTTTAATATTGTCCGAAATTTCATTCCAATCTTTCCAAACTCGTTGTTGAGGTATATTCCAATGCATGACTTTACGTTCTATCATTAACATAGACCCATATGGAGGATTCCACCAACGCATAGCTAAAGTTGAAAAAACAGATAGTAGCATTAGTCCGATTATTACCTTTTTGGCAATGGCTAGAATTTTTTTTAATAAACGAATCATGCTAATTTTATATAATATAAAGTAAAAAGGTAGATAAGATACGATATATTATTGTTTAAATAAATATCTTTTTATAAAATCAACAATTTGAATTGGTTGATTGATATCAAAAATAGGCACAGAAACATCTAATGGTTCGTCACTGGCTATCGCTATTGTAAACTCATCTATATAGAGGGGCTTTTTATTTGCTTGACGATGACAAATGATTTTAGGAATATTTTCGTCTTTAAATCCTTCAATCAATATAATATCAACATCATTAAATTGATTAATGAGCGTGATTAAATCTGCTGGTTTATTCGGTGTTTCTTGAATCATTGCATAACGATTATTACAGGCAATAATTGTTTGCAAAGATCCAGCTTTTCGCAATTCATAACTATCTTTACCAGGAATATCAAACTCAATATTATGGTGCGCATGTTTTAATGAACCAATAGTAAAACCTTGTTCAACGAATAATTCAATGATCTTTTTTAGTAAAGTTGTTTTGCCGTTACCACTATAACCACAAATCCCAATAATTTTCCGGTTGTTCATCGATTCTTTACTCTAATGTGCTATATTGAAGATTAGGTAATATTACACTAATTTATACAATGCCTGTTGGAGAAGGAGCGTTATATGTACGATTTTTTGAATGATTATAATCAAACGGTTCACCCTCATTTACTAAAAAATTTTATTGATATTGCTGATAAAAAATTGAGTGGTTATGGTTTAGATGATATCTGTGATCATGCAATAGAAAGCATAAAAAAACAATTGAAATCACCAAAGGCTGATATTCATTTTATGCCTGGAGGAACCATTACTAATTTAACAGTAATTTCACATATATTAAGACCTTATCAAGCGGTTATTGCAACTGATACAGGGCATATTAATGTGCATGAAACTGGCGCTATTGAGGCAACAGGGCATAAAGTGTTAACAGTGCAAACGGAAGATGGGAAACTGACACCAGAATTGATTAAGCCTGTTTTAACTCATCATTGCGATGAGCATATGGTACAACCTAAACTTGTCTATATCTCAAATACGACAGAACTCGGTACGGTATATACCAAGCAAGAACTCAAAAAACTATATCAATTTTGCCAAAAAAATCACCTTTATCTTTATTTAGATGGTGCAAGATTAGCGATGGCATTAACGGCAAAAGATAATGATATTACTTTTCCTGATTTAGCAAAATATACTGATGTATTTTATATTGGTGGAACTAAAGTGGGGGCTTTTGCTGGTGAAGCGGTGATATTTAATAATCTTTCCATTAATCAAGATTTTCGTTTTAGCATGAAGCAAAAAGGGGCAATTTTAGCCAAAAGCTGGGTTGTGGCTGTACAAATTAAAGCATTAATGCAAAATAATCTTTATCTTGAGTTAGGGAAGCACAGTAATGAGATGGCTGATAAATTAAAAACACTATTTGAGAAAGCAGGGTTAACATTTATCGCCAAACCACAAAGTAATCAGCTATTTGTTAATTGCCCAACCCAACTGGCTGAAAAAATTCTTGCTCATTACGCCGTAGATAATCTTGGACAAACTGATGCTAAACACATTGGTTTACGTTTTTGCACCTCATGGTCCACACAAGATGAAGAAATAGAATTATTTGCTGAGCAATTTCAGACATGGTTGGCATAATAAATAAATAGCGATTAGGCGTTGATATGAGCTACTTTAAATAAATAACCTATTTAAATAAAATAACCTACCCCCATTATTTTGGCTATATTATCTATTGATAAATAGCCTTAATACCGATGATATACTTATCTTATTTCTATCTCAGTAGTTTTTTATTTGATTTGCTTGTTTAAGTTCTTCAGGCGTATTGATATTAATAAAACAAGAAGTCTGATCATTAAAATCAACGGGTTTTGCATCAATTTGTTCTAAAAATGACATTAGTTTACGATTACCTTGTTCCAAATACAATTTAAGTTTTTGGATAACTGCTTTATGAATAAGCAAAATAGTTGGGTGATTATACTGACCATCACACGGATAGATTGCTTCGCTGTTTGAAGTATGTATTGCTAAACGCGCGATTAAATCATCTGGTAAGAAAGGGGTATCGCAACTAACAAATAAATTCCAATCTGTTTCACTACGTAATAACCCACTGTAAATGCCAGATAATGGCCCTAAATAGCCAGTTAGATCATCGCTAAATACTGGGTATTGAGCTTTTCGATATTGATTAGTATTACGATTGCAGTTAATCATAATTGAGTCAACTTGAGGTTTGATATGGTTAATGACATGTTGGTAAAGCGGTTTTCCGTTTAACAATAGTAATCCTTTATCATCACCATTCATTCGTAAACTTTGCCCTCCTGCTAGAATAATTGCAGTAATTGGTACACTTTTCATAAATTATTTCTCTTTTGCATTGCCAAAAAACAAAATAACATTACTATATAACAAAGTTGTTTTAAGTTTTAGCATACATATTTTAAACATAGCAGCTCAATTATTCATGAAATTGAGTATATACCAGCCTGTTTTTAATATGTAAATTAAATTTTATATCATCATCTTCAATTACTTTGAGGATTAAAAAAGGTATTAATTATGAAATGTCATCGTATTGATGAAGTAATGGAATTATTACAACCCGCTTGGGAAAGTGATTCAGATCTTAACCTATTACAATTTTTAGCTAAATTGGGTCAAGAAGCGGGGTTTGAAGGTGAATTAAAGGACTTGAGTGACGAAGTTTTAATTTATCATTTAAAAATGCGAGGCTCAGATAAGAGCGAAGCTATTCCAGGCCTAAAAAAAGATTATGAAGAAGATTTTAAATCTGCGTTGTTAAAAGCACGTGGAATTATAAAAGAATAAGGAGGATTATGAATATGAAAAAAACGCTGATAGCAATTAGTATTGCACTTTTTTCTGTAAACTGTTTTGCAGATGAAGGTAAAACAACAACTAAATCCGAAGTATCAATAACCACAACTGCGCCAGAGCCGATCGAATTAGGCAAACAATATGCTGCATTACCAACAAACCCTTCACCCGACAAAGAAGTTATAGAGTTTTTTTCGTTTAATTGTCCAAGCTGTTTTAGATTTGAAATTCAAAATCAAGGTTCGCACACCATTGGTAAAGCTTTACCAGAGGGGGTTAAATTTAAACGTTATCATTTAGAGGATTTTGGACCACTAGCTAAAGAGCTTGCGCAAGCGTGGGCTGTAGCGAATGTCCTTGGTATTGAAGATAAAGCTTCAGATGCACTTTATAATGCAGTTCAAAAAGATAAAACAATAAAAACAGCTGATGATATTAAAGTGGTTTTTGAAAAATTAGGTATCAGTGGTGAAGTGTATGATAAAACCAAAGATGGCTTTTTAGTTAAAGCCTTTATGGCGCAACAAGCAAGTGCAATTAAAGAGATGAAACCAGAGTCTATTCCTACTGTTATTGTTAATCGTAAGTTTTTTATCATAGCAAATCAACTTAATATAACTAGTGATGAAGCATTTATTAATGACTATGCAAGAGTGACAGCATTTGTTGCTGGGTTAGATCCTAATGCAAAAGTAGAGCAAAAAACAAATTCCGATAAAAAATAATGTGATGATATATCATTGTTATCATTTTTTACTAAAAGCATAACCTATTATTTTTAATAGATAAGTTAAGCGTTTAGTACTAATATTACCATCCCTTTGCATAGCTATTTTACGCAAAGGGATTTTTTATTATAAGAATATGATTATTCTCTTTCTAAAGCATGAATAGGATCAAGCTTAGCAGCTCGTCTTGCTGGAAAGTAGCCAAAGATAATGCCAATTATACTGGAGCAACTAAATGCGGCAATAATGGCAAGAATGGAAAAACTCATAGCAAATGACGTAACAACAGCATTAAAAACAAACCCAATAGCAAATGAAAGTAAAATACCTATTGTTCCACCAATTAGGCAGACTAATACTGCTTCGATCAAAAATTGTTGTAGTATATCACTTGAACGAGCACCAACCGCCATACGTACACCAATTTCGCGAGTTCTTTCGGTGACCGAGACTAACATGATATTCATCACCCCAATACCGCCAACAATAAGTGAAATTAGCGCAATAGCTGAAACCAATAGAGTCATTACCCAAGTTGAGGAATTAATTGTTTCTCGTATATTGTCTGAGTTAAAAATATAAAAGTCTTTTGTGCCATGCCTTTTTAACATAATTTGATTAATAGCTTGCTCAGCAACCGATAGATCAACATTATCGTTAACGCGTACCGTAATACTTTTTAATGACGTTTGCCCAACCATACGATTAATAACTGTGGTATAAGGTAACCAAATATTTAAACTCTCATTGCTACCAAACCCTTGTTGTTGTTTGGTAGCAATACCAATTATTCTTACTGGTAATTGTCCCACCATTAAAATTTTTCCAATAGGATTTTGATTGGCAAATAATCGTTTAACCGTATTTTCATCGATTACCGCATCTTGTGTGGAAGCAATAATACTTGTTTCATCGAAAGATTTCCCCTGTGTAATATTATAGCCACGAACGGCAAAAAATTGCTCACCAACACCATTTACAGTTCCTATTACAGCAAGGTTGTTAATTCGAAAATAGACACTGGTTGCAAGGTTTGGGGTCGTACTATGAACAAAGCTTTGTTGAGCTAAAAAGTCCGCATCAGATGAGCGCAATGTAGTGATTTTATCCGCATTGCGATCACCAAATCCCGATCCGGCATAAATTTCTAAAGTACTCGTTCCTAATGAATTAATATTAGATAAAATTTTTTGTTTGGTACCTTGACCTAACGCAACAACTGACACCACAGAGGCAATACCAATTATAATACCTAACATAGTTAAAATAGTTCGTAACCGTTGTGAGACCATCGATAAAATAGCCATTTTAAACGCATCACGAAAACGATAATATTTTGCCCAGAAATGATCTTGCGTTTTAGTCGCTTCGATCTGCTTAACTTGGCGATTAGCATTACAATTTTGTTCAGATTGGTAATTTGGATTAATTGAATCAGAAACAATATTCCCATCACTAATTTCAACAATTCGCTGGGCACTTTTAGCAATATTTGAATCATGAGTAACAATAATAACGGTATGACCTTGTTGGTGCAATTCTTGTAATATTGCCATCACTTCTAAGCCACTTTTACGATCGAGGGCTCCTGTTGGTTCATCAGCTAAAATAATTTGCCCACCATTAATTAGAGCTCGACCAATACTGACTCGTTGTTGCTGTCCTCCTGATAACTGGCTCGGTTTATTATCTATTTTATCGGCAAGCCCTAAACGGGTTAAAATTCCATTCGCTCTTTTTTGTCGTTGCTCGCTAGTAATACCCGCATAAATAGCAGGAATTTCTACATTTCCTCGTGCGGTTAGTGCATTTAATAAATGATAACGTTGAAAGATAAAGCCAAAATGCTCACGACGTAATTCAGCTAGCTCATCAAGGGATAACTTCCTTGTTGCGCGTCCACTAATAGAGTAAGTCCCTGAGGTTGGTTTATCTAGGCAGCCTAAAATATTCATCAAAGTGGACTTTCCAGATCCTGAAGCCCCAATAATAGCGACCATTTCACCAGCATTAATTGTCAGATTGATGCCTTTAAGAACTTGTATGGTTGAATCTCCTGCTGGAAACTCACGAACAATATTCTCAAGCTTGATAAGCGGTATATTATTCTCCATGTTAGAATCGAATCCTTGGTGATCTTGCATTATTGCCTATTGAAGCGCCATTAGCACTACTGACCACAACAATATCACCTTCTTTAATACCTGATTTTATTTCAACATTGATATTGTTATCGGCACCCACAATAACCTCACGCTCTTCAATTTCTTTATATTTATTTAACAGATAAATAATCGCTTTATTTTTGTCTAATTTTTTTTGGATTGCTTGGGAAGGAATAGTTAACACATCTTTTGCTTCGGACAAAACGATATAAACTTGCGCTGTCATTGAAATTCTTAAAATATGATCGGGATTATCCACATCAAATAACCCATTGTAATAAATTGCACTTTTTGTGGATGATGAGCTTGACGAGATTGCCTCTGTATTAATCGAGTCTGGCGCAGGCTCGATTGCGCGCAGAGTTAAACCATCAAAACGCCTATTAGGTTGACCTAAAATAGTAAAATAAACTGGCATTCCTTTTTTAACATTAACCACATCAGCTTCAGAAATTTGTGCCTCAATGGTCATTTTATCAAGCTGAGCTACTTTAACTATGGTTGGTGCACTTTGCACGGAGTTGACTGTTTGCCCTTCATCGACTGGAATTGCGACAATTATACCATCAATAGGTGAGCGAATTTTAGTATATCCTAAGTTCACTTTCGCTGTATCTACGGCAACTTGTGCCTTAACAATATCGGCATCAAGTGCTGCAATATCGGCTTTAATTACATCAAGCTCAGCTTTTGCTGCATCCAAATCAGATTGAACACCAACGCCTTTATTAACCAACTTGCGATGGCGATCATAGGTTAATTGATAGTTAATTAATTTTGCTTTTTTAGCTTCACGTTGTGCTTCTAAACTATTGAGTGATGCTTCTGATTGTTTTAAATCATTACTTTGTTTAAGATCGTCAATCTCGGCAATCATATCGCCTTGTTTAACTTCATCACCCAATTCAACATAAAGCTTTTTAATTTGACCCGAAACTTGAGCACCAACACTGACTTGTTTAAATGCACTAATTGTCCCATCTGCTAGGACTGTTTTTTCAATATTGCCTTTTGTTGCCGGTGACGTAATATAATTAACTGTCGTTTGCGAAGAGAAAAAAATTATTTTTGTAATATAAATAATTGCAAAAGTAATGACGGCTATGAATAAATACTTTTTTTTAAAAAACTTTAACAATCTTTTTCATCCTTATGTTTTGTTATTATTTTTTCGACATTGTATCGCAATAAATAAAAATGAAATTGATAACTATTCTTAATAAATTGTAATAATTATGAAAATTATCTAATATAAGTTATTCATTTTATACTACAACGCATATTTTTCTGAAACTTTTTTACAATAATTGAACGACCCAATCAGCCATAATGTGATCTTTATTCTGATTTATTTGCGATTGCGCTATAATGGCGCAAATTTATAGAGTTGATGAAGATAACAAAGCAATGGCGCTAAAAATAACATCAAAATGTATCAATTGTGATATGTGTGAGCCTGAGTGCCCAAACGAGGCTATCTCAATGGGCTTTGACACATATGAAATCGATCCGAATAAATGTACGGAATGTGTGGGTTATTATGATCATTCTACTTGCCAGCGCGTTTGCCCTATTCAAAATGCAATTATAGCCGATCCTCAACACGTTGAAACACAAGAGCAATTACTCTTGAAATTTGAGCGACTTAAAGCTATTACTAAATAATTAGCTAGATTTGACATCGATGCGTAATTCTTTAGGAATTTCAAAAGTGATATTTTCTAAAATACCATCTGTTTCAATGAGTGATGTACAACCAAGACTTTTCAAGTGATCAATGACTTGTTGCACTAAGATATCGGGAGCAGAAGCACCAGCGGTTACCCCTATGGTATGCGCGTTTACTAACCATTCTTTTTGGATGTCTGAAGCAAAATCAATTAAATAAGCCTGTTTACTATTGCGTCTAGCAAGCTCTGCTAGACGATTTGAATTAGATGAATTTTTAGAACCGACGACCAAAACAATATCTGCGCGCGAGGATAGCTGTTTTACCGCTTGTTGGCGATTGGTTGTGGCATAGCAAATATCATTTTTACGTGGACTACGAATATCAGGAAAACGTTTTTTTAAAGCGACAATGATCTCGGCAGTATCATCAACCGATAAAGTTGTTTGAGTGGTAAAGCAAAGGTTATTTTCGTTTTTTACTTGTAGTTTTTGTACATCATCTATCGATTCGACTAAATAGATACCACCTTCAGGATTATTATACTGCCCCATTGTCCCATCAACCTCAATGTGGCCAGCATGACCGATTAAAATGACTTCTTCGCCACGATAACTAGATCGAGCAACTTCCATATGTACCTTAGTCACGAGTGGGCAAGTCGCATCAAAAACGCGCAACTTACGTTGTTTTGCTTCTTCTCGAACGGCTTTAGATACACCATGTGCTGAAAATATAAGAATCGTGTTGTCAGGAACTTCATTAATATCTTCAATAAAAATCGCACCTAATTCTTTTAGGCGATTGACAACGTAGCGATTATGTACAACCTCGTGGCGGACATAAACGGGTGCACCAAATAACTCTAGTGCACGTTCAACAATGGTGATAGCACGATCAACACCTGCACAAAATCCACGAGGGTTGGCTAAAATAATTTGCATGTTATGCTGTCTTCTTCGGTTTTTTGTAATTACAGAAAATAAATAAGCCAATACCCGCACAAATTGCACAGTCAGCAATATTAAAGGTTGGATAATGCCAATTACCAAAGTTAACATCTAAAAAGTCAACCACAAAACCATGGTAAATACGATCAAATAAATTACCAAATGCTCCTCCCAGAATCAGTGATAATGAAAGGTTCTCTAATTTTTGTTTACGACTATTGCGGTATAACATGTGCATAATCACGGCACTGATTATCAAAGCAAAAACAGCAAGCATTGTACGTTGACCTTCAAAAATGCTAAAGGCAGCCCCAATGTTGCGGACATAAGTGATCGAGAAGAAGGGTAGAAGGTTCACTGATTCAAATAACGAGAAGTTATTTATAATCCAAAATTTACTTGTTATATCAATGATAAAAACAATGATTGCAAATAATAACCAGTAAAGTCCGTTATCTTTTTTCATATAATTTATGCTCATTATTATATTTCCGCCGACAATCGTCGGCGGAAAGGGTACTAAGTTGCTATAGGGATCGCTATAGCTGATTTTGTGCGTTAAATGGCTTTATTATTGCTTATGCAAAATACCTTATCTCGCCATTGCCATGGATGTTTTCCTCACAACGCTTACATAAATGGGTTGTTGGTTCATTATCTGTTGTGTAGTGCCAACAACGAGGGCATTTATCGCCTTGTGCTTTGGTCAACTCAATTTTCAGCCCTTGAATATCACTTTGTACAGCGTTTTCTGGTGCTGTTTGTAATGGTTTAACGTTAGCTTGTGATGTAAGTAAAACAAAACGCAATTCATTTTCTAATTTAGCTAATGTTGTAGCAATCTCTTCATCAGCATAAAGAGTAACGGCCGCTTCAAGTGCACCACCGATTACTTTATCATTACGACCTTGTTCAAGTACTTTATTCACTTCGCTACGAATTGTTAAAATTTTCGACCAGTATTCACTATTCAAGGTTTCATTATCCGATAATGCAAATAATGCGCTATACCATTCATCTTCAAAAACGAATTCTTGTTTTTCTGCTGCTGGTAAGTATTGCCAGATTTCATCTGCAGTAAATGATAAGATCGGAGCAATCCAGCGAACCATAGCTTGAGCAATATGATATAAAGCGGTTTGACAACTGTGGCGTGCAATACTATCACTTTTGGCTGTGTACTGACGATCTTTAATGATATCTAAATAAAATGATCCCATTTCGATTGAACAAAATTGCATAATGCGTTGTACAACTTTATGGAAATCATAATTTTCATATGCCTGAATAATGTGTTCTTGTGCTTCTTTCGCCATGCTCACCGCCCAACGATCAAGTACAACCATATCATCTGGCTTAACCATATCGGTCACTGGATCAAATCCATTTAAATTCGCTAGCAAAAAGCGAGCAGTATTACGAATACGACGATAGCTATCCGCCGCTCGTTTGATAATTTCATCTGAATAACTCATTTCACCCGAATAATCGGTAGATGCAATCCATAAACGTAAAATATCGGCACCAAGCTTATTCATCACTTCTTGGGGGGTAACGATATTACCGAGAGATTTAGACATCTTACGACCTTGTCCATCAACCACAAAACCATGAGTAAGCACTTGCTTATAAGGCGCTTTGTTATCAATTGCAGTAGATAACATTAACGAAGACATAAACCAACCACGATGTTGATCTGAACCTTCTAAATATATGTCGGCATCATGACCTTCGAATTCTGGACGAGCGCGAACCACCGATGAAAAAGTAGATCCAGAATCAAACCAAACATCTAACGTATCAGGAACTTTGCGATAATCATCAGCATCTGGACCGAGAAGATCTTTAATGTCCGCATCCCACCAAGCTTGAATGCCATCTTTTTCAACTAACTTAGCTATTTTTTCAATTAAAGCTAATGTGTCTGGGTGAAGTTCCTCAGTCTCTTTGTGTACAAACAATGTCATAGGTACACCCCACGTACGCTGACGAGAAATACACCAGTCTGGGCGATTAGCAACCATAGTTTCAATGCGCGCTTGTCCCCAATCCGGGATCCAACGCACTTGTTTAATTTCTTCTAATGATTGCAAGCGCAAATCTTGCTTTTCCATGCTAATAAACCATTGCGGTGTCGCACGAAAAATAACAGGTGTTTTATGGCGCCAACAACATGGATAGCTATGTTCAATATTTTCAAAGTGTAATAATGCATTATGTTCTTTTAAGATCTCAACAATGACTTTATTCGCTTTAAATACAAATAACCCGTCTAAACCTGCACCTGTTCCTGATAAGTAGCAACCATTACCACCAACAGGATTGGCGACTTCAAGTCCATATTTTTGACCTACCATAAAGTCTTCTACCCCATGACCAGGGGCGGTGTGTACTGCACCAGTACCAGCATCAATAGTAACGTGATCACCAAGTACAACTGGCTCATCAAAATCAAGGAATGGATGTTTAAAACGCAATAACTCAAGCGCATCACCGTGACAGCTACCTAACACTTTCCATTCACTGATATTGGCTCGTTTCATCACAGATTCAACTAAATCAGCTGCTAAAATTAAGCATTCTTTATCATTGACTTGAACAAGCTGATATTCAAAATCAGTATTTAAAGCAATTCCTCGACTTGCTGGTAAAGTCCAAGGTGTGGTAGTCCAAATTACAGCATAAATCGTTAAGTCGGTATTGATACCAAATTTATTTGCTATAGCTTGATTATCGACCGCTTTAAATTTTACATCAATTGCTGGCGATGATTTATCATAATATTCCACCTCAGCTTCTGCCAAAGATGACATACAATCCGTACACCAATAGACGGGTTTAGCACCTTTGACTAAATGGCCATTTTTTATAACGTTACCTAAAGTGCGGATAATATTTGCTTCCGTATTATAATCCATTGTACGGTAAGGATTTTGCCAATCACCCAATACCCCCATACGGATAAAATCCGCCTTTTGTAGTTCAACTTGTGAAGCCGCATAATCACGGCAAATTTGGCGAAATTCAGCAGACGAAACTTTAACCCCAGGTTTACCAACTTGCTCCTCAACTTTTTGCTCAATCGGTAAACCATGACAATCCCATCCAGGGATATAAGGTGAATTATAGCCACTCAATCCTTTTGATTTGATAATAATGTCTTTAAGGATTTTATTAACGGCATGACCAATATGTAATTTCCCATTGGCATAAGGAGGACCATCATGCAAAATAAAGCTTTTTTTACCTTTTTTCGCAGAGCGAATTTTGCGATAAAGTTCTTTATCGTACCAATTTTGTAACATTGCTGGTTCGCGCTTAGCAAGATCGCCTCGCATAGGAAACCCCGTTTCAGGTAGATTCAATGTATTTTTATAGTCTGTCATGCTGATTTATTCCAGTTAAATTTGTTGATACTACTTTTTAATTGGTTAATTGTGCACTGATATTTTTCGCAGTGCAAACATCTTGTGTAATTTGTTGTTTTAATTCTGCTAATGAATCAAATTTTTTCTCATCGCGTAATTTTTCGATGAATGTTATGTCTAAATATTGTCCATAAATATCATCCGAAAAGTCAAATATATTCACTTCTAAAATCGCCTTTTTTCCATTAATGGTTGGTCTTAAACCAATATTGGCAACGCCATCATAAAGTTGATTATTACAAATATTTCTAACTTTAACAAAATAGACGCCTTGTAGTGCAGGCTTTTTTCGGTGTAAGTGAATATTTGCGGTTGGAAAACCTAATTGTCTTGCCAAAGCATTACCATGTATTACGCGACCTTGAATGGTATAATCTCGACCTAAAAGACAATGAGCCAATTTAAAGTCGTTATTTAAAAGTGCTTGGCGCACAGCTGTGCTACTAATACGAAAATTATTCCAAACAAATGTTGGCATACTTTCGACGATAAAATCGTTGTTATGTGCATATTGCTGTAAAAGGTTTATATCTCCTTTACGGTCAAATCCAAATCGAAAATCATCACCAATGGCGATATATTTAACTTGCAGCTTATTAATCAACCAATCTTGAATAAAATGATTCGCTGACATGTGAGCAAATTTTTTTGTAAATGGAATTGCGAGAATATAGTCAACACCAAATTTTTCAATAAAAATGACTTTTTCCTGAAATGAAGTCAACCGTGAGGGCGCATTATTTTGTGTAAAAAACTCTAGTGGTTGTGGCTCAAACAACATCACAACTGTAGGCAAGTTTCGCTTTTTACCTTGTTTAATAATATGGTTAATTAACTGTTGGTGCCCTAAATGAACACCATCAAAATTTCCCAAGGTTAAAACACATTGAGAGAATTGATTTTTTAAATTAGTTATACCACGGATAATCTTCATGAAAACAATGTTATTTATATTAAGTAACCAAGAATTATACCAATCTTTCTTGAAGATGCACGAAATATAAAGCTAGGTATTACGGTTTTCTATCGAGCTTTTTGCACTAGTTTTGGCAACAGCTTGATTGTTGACCAATGTCCAAAACTTAATTAACCAAATATAACCATTGGTAAGATCAGTAATGATTAAGTGCCCGTAAAAACTCTTGTCTTGTGCTTGGATTAGTTTTAAATCCACCACCAAGCGCAGTAGTTGTTGTGATGCTACTAGAGTCTTTAATTCCTCTTGCTTTTACACAGTAGTGAGTGGCATCAATTGAAACAGCAACATTGACCGTACCAAGCAAAGTTTGTAGAGCTACTAAAATTTGTTGGGTTAACCGTTCTTGTACTTGGGGACGCTGTGAAAAAAACTCAACAATGCGATTGATTTTAGACAGACCAATTACTTTATCTTTTGGAATATAAGAAACCGTTGCTTTACCGTCTATTGTTACAAAATGGTGCTCACATACACTAGTTAATGTAATGTCACGAACGGTAATCATCTCATCCACTTGCATTTTATTGTCGATTAACGTAATTTTCGGAAAATTTTCATAATAAAGGCCAGAAAAAATCTCATCAACATACATTTTTGACACACGATGAGGGGTCTGAGCAAGGCTGTCATCCGTCAAATCAAGTTCCATTAATTTCATAATTTCACGAAAATGAGCCTCGATTTTTGCTTTACGCTCATTATTATTCATAGCTAGATGGCATGATGGAGTTTCAAGATTTTTGGCTGCTAGTGCATCTTTGACTTTTTGCGCGGCAAGACTTAATACTGTCATTTATCAAATACTCAGGTGAAATTGAATACGATATTATATAACACTTGTGGTGCAATATATAGTTTTTTGCTGAAACGTCTAACTAACCTGAAACATCTTTACATTATATTATCTATGATGATAAGAATATTATGACTAATTAGGTTATACTGTCAGTTATTATATAGCATAACGTTTAGGTAACTATAATGCCAAATAACACACCAATTATTTTAATTGATGGATCTTCTTATCTTTACCGTGCTTTTTTTGCATGCCCTCCTTTAACTAATGCCAAAGGTGAACCAACAGGCGCTATTTTTGGCGTCATTAATATGATTCGTAGCTTGTTAAATCAATACGATCCGACACATATTGCTGTTGTATTTGATGCTAAAGGCGGATCGTTTCGTAACGAAATTTATAGTGAATATAAAGCTACTCGTGAAGCGATGCCTGAAAATCTTCGCCCACAAATTGAGCCTATTCATACCATTTTAAAAGCGATGGGACTACCACTGCTTTGTGTTGAAGGTGTTGAAGCAGATGATGTAATTGGTACATTGGCTAGGCAAGCAGAAAAGGCAAATCTTGAAGTCTTGATTAGTACTGGCGATAAAGATATGGCGCAGTTAGTAAGCGATAAAATTACACTTATTAATACCATGAATAATACCATTCTTGATTCAAAAGGTGTCATGGAAAAATTTGGTGTTCCACCAGAAAAGATGATTGATTATTTAGCGTTAAGAGGTGATTCTTCCGATAATATTCCTGGTGTGCCTGGAGTAGGTGAAAAAACAGCACAAAGTTTATTATCCCAATTTGATGGTGTAAAAGATATTTATAATCGATTAGATGATGTTGAAAAATTGGCTATTCGAGGAGCTAAATCCTTAAAACAAAAATTGATTGATAATCAGAATGATGCTGAACTTTCTTATCTATTAGCAACAATCAAAACGGATGTTAAATTAGATTTTACCAATGAACAATTATTGATCGGAAATATTGACGTTAATGCGTTAATTGAGTTATTTAGTTATTATGGTTTTCATCGTTGGCAAAAAGAATTAATTGCAGGTACCTTCCTAAAGCAACAAAAAAATATGGTTGTCGAGATTGAAGATGATTTATTTTCTCAAGAACAACCTACAGCAACTTTGCAAAAAAATGAAACCGATTACCAGTGTATATTAACCAATGAACAACTCGATGAATGGATAACCAAATTAAGCAACAGCAAGCAATTTGCTTTTGATACCGAAACGGATAATGTTGATCATGTGCACGCTAAATTAGTTGGTATCTCATTGAGTGTTGAACCTTACCAAGCGGCTTATATTCCACTTGCTCACCAATATTTAGGTGTTCCAAAACAGCTTCCTCTCAATGATGTTCTGGCTAAATTGAAACCAATACTTGAAAATCCAGAAATAAAAAAAATCGCTCAAAATGCAAAATTTGATTACAGCGTATTGGCCAACTATGGCATAACCGTTCAAGGTATCGCATTTGACACTATGCTTGAATCTTATGTACTAAACAGCACTGAACGTTATGATATGGATAGTTTGGCCAATCGCTATTTGAACCACAAGACGATTACTTATGATGAATTAACTAAATTTGATAAAATTCAAGTTACTATTGATGCTATTGAGGTAGAAAAAACCACACAATATGCTGCGGAAGATGCCGATATTACATTGCAATTGCATCATAAGTTATGGCCAACTCTTGAAAAAAACCAAAAATTAAAAAAACTATTCACTGATATTGAAATGCCACTTGCTATTATAATAGCTGAAATGGAAAGAACAGGCGTTCTAGTGGATGCTAAATTATTAAATAAGCATTCAGCTGAGTTGAATAACAAATTGAACGAAATTCAAGAAACGTTACAATTGTTAGCAGGTGAAAAATTTAACCCAGCATCACCTAAGCAAATTCAAGTTCTTTTATTTGATAAGCATCAATTACCAGTACTCAAAAAAACGCCCAAAGGCGATCCTTCAACTAGTGAAGAGGTTTTGAGCGAGCTAGCTAATCAATATGAGCTACCACGCATGATTTTACTTTATCGTAGCTTAGCTAAGTTGAAAAATACCTATACTGATAAATTACCATTAATGCTTAGCCCAGTTGATCATCGGATACACACTAATTATAACCAAATTGGTACGATAACAGGACGATTGTCTTCAAATGAGCCTAATTTACAGAATATTCCTGTTCGCAATGAAGAAGGTCGTCGAATTCGACAGGCATTTATTGCACCAACAGGTTATAAGATTATTTCTGCCGACTACTCACAAATCGAATTGCGTATCATGGCACACTTATCGCAAGATAAAAGTTTACTTGATGCTTTTTCTCACAACAAAGATATTCATCGTGTCACAGCTAGCGAAATTTTGGGAAAACCTGAATCTGAAGTAACTTCTGAAGAGCGAAGACGAGCAAAAGCCGTTAACTTTGGGCTAATTTATGGTATGAGTGCATATGGCTTATCAAAACAAATTAATATTGCTCGAAAAGAAGCCCAATTTTATATCGATCGCTATTTTGAACGCTATCCAGGTGTTCAAACGTATATGGACGAAATCCGCCAACAAGCGACAGAACAAGGTTATATTGAAACGCTATCTGGTCGACGATTATATCTACCTAAAATTAAATCAGGAAGTGGCATTGAACGCCGAGGAGCTGAACGAGCCGCCATTAATGCGCCAATGCAGGGCACAGCAGCTGATATTATCAAAACAGCGATGATTAAGGTAAGCGACTGGATTAAAAGCCAGCCTGTAGGTAATATTAGGATGGTAATGCAAGTACACGATGAGCTCGTATTTGAAGCAAAAGAGGAGTTGGTTGAGCAATATAGTGACCAAATAAAATCCATTATGGAAAATTGTTACCAACTATCCGTACCATTAAAGGTAGACGTGGGAATAGGCAATAACTGGGATGAGGCACACTAATTAATGCCAAATCAGCGCCAAATAAGTTAGCCTTAAATAAAATAGTTAATCACTTTTTTATGTTAAAGCGCATATTTTACGGAAAATTTTTTATAAATTATGGCGTAACTTTTTGGCACTAATGGCACTATTGCTCAAACTTTTCGGCGTGTTAGAATAAGCAACTAAATTGAATTGATATCAACATGTTATTCTGCTTGTTAATATTGGCAGAATAAAAAGGCATTTGTCGCCATTTGGCTATTTAAGTTTGCTTTTTTGTTATTATTAGGATTATTTCATGAAAATAAAAACCCGTTTTGCACCTAGCCCAACAGGCTATTTACATGTAGGTGGTGCACGTACAGCGCTTTATTCTTGGCTCTATACTCGCCATGCCAAAGGTGCATTTGTATTACGTATTGAAGATACTGATCTTGAACGTTCAACGCCAGAAGCGATTGAAGCGATTATGGAGGGTATGAATTGGTTAAAATTATCATGGGATGAAGGTCCTTATTATCAAACTAAACGTTTTGATCGTTACAATCAGGTTATCGATGAAATGTTAGCCAACGGCACAGCTTATCGTTGCTATTGTTCTAAAGAACGGCTTGAAAAATTGCGCGAAGAACAAATGGCAAAAGGTGAAAAAGCGCGTTACGATGGACATTGCCGTTGTGATTCAGTACAAAAAGAACACAGCCATAATGAACCTCATGTTGTGCGTTTTGCTAACCCTATTGATGGCACTGTCATCTTTAATGATTTAATTCGAGGACCGATTGAGATTGCCAATAGAGAACTTGATGATCTTATTATTCGCCGCACTGATGGTTCACCAACCTACAATTTTTGTGTAGTAGTTGATGATTGGGATATGGAAATTACTCACGTTATTCGTGGAGAAGATCATATTAATAACACACCTCGTCAGATTAATATTCTAAAAGCGTTAGGTGCACCGATTCCTGAATATGGACATGTATCGATGATCTTAGGCGATGATGGACAAAAATTATCTAAGCGTCATGGTGCGGTAAGTGTAATGCAATATCGTGATGATGGCTATTTGCCTGAAGCTCTACTTAACTATTTAGTGCGCCTTGGTTGGTCTCATGGCGATCAAGAGATTTTCTCAGTACCTGAAATGATTAACTATTTTTCATTAGGTGCGGTGAGCAAATCAGCCAGCGCCTTTAACACTGAAAAATTACTTTGGTTAAACCATCATTATATTAATCATCTGGACGCTGATTATGTGGCTCAACATTTAGTATGGCATATGAATCAACAAGGATATGATTTATCAAAAGGCCCTGACCTTATTACGATTATTAAACTATTTGGTGAACGTTGTAAAACCCTTAAAGAAATGGCTGAATCGTGTGCCTATTGTTATCAGGATTTTGATGATTTCGATGCAGATGCAGCTAAAAAGCATCTACGTCCTGTCGCTAAAGAGCCATTGGAAGCCATTAAAGCAAAAATTACAGAAATTGCTGATTTTGATTGGCAAATTGATAAAATTCACCATGCTATTGAAGCAACAGCAACAGAGCTCAATGTTGGCATGGGAAAAGTCGGCATGCCACTACGCGTTGCCATAACAGGCATAGGGCAATCACCATCGGTTGATGCGACGGTTTTTGCGGTAGGAAAAAAGCGAACGCTTGCAAGAATAGATAAGGCACTTGCATATATTACACTGCGTGAGCAATCTTAAAATTAACCTATAGTAATTGCAGGATGTTGCCTGCAATTATTTTTGCCAAACCGAGAACTTCTATGGTTCGCTTAAAAAAACGTTATTGGTTTTTATTGATTATTTTGCTTACCAATTTGATATTAGGTTTTTGTGGTTGGCATTATTGGATATCATTTAAAGAAAAATATCATCTATCGATAGATTGGCATGGCATAAATATGAGTTTTGAAGGCTTATCTTTTGATGAGTTTACTATATCTCAGCCGTCTCAATTATCCGTAACAGCGAAAAATTTACTTGTCTCATGGTCACAGTTATCGGCAAAAAACATTGATATTTACTGGCAACCAAATGATGCAAAAGCGCTTGTCAAAGCCACGCAAAAAGTTGTTGATACGACAATTCAAGACGTGCATCAAGCTAATTTTGACCTCTCCACTATTTCAACCATGCTTGATTGGTTGCCGAAAAAAATTCATATCGATTCGTTAACATATTATGCACAAAATAACCAACAATTTGACGTAAAAATTGATGCAACTAAACAGTTAGAATCTATCCAATTAGCTGTGTCGAGTAATAATCAATATTCGGCAAAACTGTCTACCACTTTACTATTTAATGAGGTGGATTCACGTATTGATATTCAAAATGGTATTTTGACCAGTAATTTAAGCCAATTTGGTATAGAAAATAGCCAATTAACTTTGCCATTCACGGGGTGGATTTCCAGTAATCAATTTATGTTAGTCAATTCTGGTCATGCCTCACTGATGTTAGAAAAAGCTAATTTATCTGATGATCTGATACTTGGTCGTTTAGAAAGCGTTTTTACCTTTAAAGTTGAATCGGCTATTCCTATTGAAAGTAAAAAATTAGCTACCACAACTGATTTCATTGTTAATAAATTCGATGGCATTTACAAAAATAGCGAAATAAAATCAGCAACAGGCAACATCAAAATTGTTATTAAAGATAATCAATTTACTGCATCAGTACCTATTTTAAATATACAAGAAGTCAATTTAGGCATAGCCTTTGAGCAAGTAAAATTAGCGGGTATTTATAACGCACCACTCAAGACAATAGCTCAAGGGCAGCTAAACTTGAAAAAAGCTCAAGCATCAATTTTTTCTGGTTCTGTGTCTATTAAACCAAGTAAATTGAATTTAGCTAAATTACCCCAACAATTAAGTTTAAGGCTAAAGCAAATACAGTTAAAAGAGATTCTTGCTAAATACCCAGCTGAAGGACTTGCTGGGGTAGGTACAATTGATGGTTATTTGCCCGTTATTTTACTAAAAGCGAAAAAAAAAGATGGCTCTGCGTTTGAAATTGCGATTAAAAATGGTCAGTTAACCACAATCAATGAAGGCTATTTACAGTTTGAAAATTCTGCTTTGAAAAATTATGCACAAAATAACCCTAATATGAAAATACTCACTGATATTATTAAAAATTTTCATTATACTAAGTTACAAGGTACTGTTAATTATGCCAACGAAATAGCCAAGCTTGGATTAAATATCCAAGGAAGCAATTTAGATGTCGAAAATGGCAAAGCGGTTAATTTAAATATCAATCTTGAAGAAAACATGGCTAAATTGCTGATGAGTTTACAGTTGTCTGATCAAATTAGCGAACCAGTTCGTAAACGAATTCAAGCACATTTAAAAAAAGAATCTTCAAAATAAGGGGTTATTTTATGATGCGAAATGTTATGGTTATAATGGTATTAGCAGGTATGTTAATCGGATGTTCGCCGACGGTTAAAGTACAAGCACCTAGCGAGCCAATTAATATCAATTTAAACGTTAAGATAGACCATGAAATTAATATTAAGGTCGATAAAGCATTAGATAATATAATCAATAAATCTGGATTATATTAATTGTATAAGTTTTATTTTCATCTATTCTTTTGATTGTGGTCAGTAGAACAATCTATATTCACACTCAAATTAATAAAATATGATGTATTTACTAAGGAGTTTGTTATGACTATCTGTAAAAAAGCAACCATAGCATTATTGTCCATTATATTATCTTTTTCTACATTTGCATTAAATTTAGAGCAAGCCATGGATTCATTAAGCCAAGCCAAAGCGCAAGGTCTTGTTGGTGAACAGGCTGATGGTTATTTAGGCGTTGTTAAAAATGAAGGCAATGCCAGTGAAATTGCGCAACTGATTAATCAGGCACGTAAAACCCAATACCAAAAAGTGTCTAATGAAAGCCATGTCCCTTTAAATGAAGTAGAAAAAAAAGCGGGTAGTAAAGCGCAAGAAAAGACCCCAGCAGGTCAATATATAAAACGACAAGGTCAGTGGTTAATAAAATAATCATTTGTTTTTTGCAACAACCGAGAAAGTATAACGACATTACACTTTAATTGTGTATTAATAATGTGTATGCTGTTTGCTTAAATGTTTGTTTACCGCTTTTTTATATTTATCTATTTAATAAAAAGATGGTAAAGTTTTTATTTAATTAGTTTTTACTTGTAATAGTATCGCTTATGCGATTTGAAATGGAGAAAATCAATGTGTTCGATTTTAGGTATTCTTGATATTAAATCAGATCCAGAACAACTACGAACAAAAGCACTAGAGTTATCATGTCTACAGCGTCATCGCGGTCCTGATTGGTCTGGTATTTTTGCGTCTGATAAAGCTATTCTTGCTCATGAACGTTTATCAATTGTGGATGTCAATACAGGATCTCAGCCCCTTTATAATAAAGATAAAACCCTAGTTTTAGCGGTAAATGGCGAAATTTACAATCATCAAGAACTCCGAAATCAGTATAAAGATCGTTATGAATTTCAAACAGGCTCTGACTGTGAAGTCATTCTTGCTTTATATCAAGAAAAAGGAATTGATTGTCTTGATGAATTACAAGGCATGTTTGCTTTTATTCTTTATGACATCAATAAAGGTAGTTATTTTATTGGTCGTGACCATATTGGTATTATTCCAATGTATACAGGGCATGATGAAAACGGTACCTTTTATGTTGCCTCTGAAATGAAAGCCTTAGTACCAGTTTGTAAAACCATTGAGGCTTTCCCTCCTGGATGCTATCTATCGAGCACCGAAGGTGAAATAAAAACCTATTACAAACGTGACTGGATGGATTACGAAAATGTTAAAGATAATCAAACCGATATTAATGCACTTCGTGTTGCGTTAGAAGATTCGGTAAAAAGCCACTTGATGTCTGATGTGCCTTACGGTGTTTTATTATCAGGTGGGCTTGATTCTTCGGTCATTTCGGCAATCACTAAAAAATTCTCAGCACGCCGAGTTGAAGATCATGAAAAATCTGAAGCATGGTGGCCACAATTACACTCATTTGCTGTAGGCTTAAAAGGAGCCCCAGATCTTAAAGCTGCGCAAGCGGTTGCTGATCATTTAGGCACAGTGCACCACGAAATTAACTTTACTATTCAAGAAGGGATTGATGCAATTCGTGATGTAATTTATTTTATTGAAACTTACGATGTCACCACTATTCGTGCATCTACACCAATGTATTTAATGGCACGTAAAATCAAAGCAATGGGCATTAAAATGGTACTATCTGGTGAAGGTGCTGATGAAGTGTTTGGTGGTTATCTCTATTTCCATAAAGCGCCAAATGCAAAAGAATTCCATGAAGAAACCGTACGTAAATTAGCAGCGCTACATATGTATGATTGTGCACGAGCGAATAAAGCCATGGCAGCATGGGGAGTTGAAGCTCGGGTACCATTCCTTGATAAAAAATTCTTAGATGTCGCAATGCGCATTAATCCAAAAGATAAAATGTGTGGCAGTAATGGCAAAATGGAAAAACACATTGTACGTGAAGCATTTGAGTCTTACTTACCTGCATCGGTTATTTGGCGTCAAAAAGAGCAATTCTCAGACGGTGTTGGTTATAGCTGGATCGATACATTAAAAGAGATTGCTGAAAGTAAAATTACTGATCAGCAATTAGAAAACGCAAAATTCCGCTTCCCATACAATACACCAACATCGAAAGAAGCTTATATGTATCGTGAAATTTTTGATGAATTATTCCCACTTGAAAGTGCCGCTCGTTGCGTACCTGGTGGACCAACTGTTGCTTGTTCAACCGCTAAAGCAATTGAATGGGATGAATCATTTAAGAATCTAAACGATCCATCTGGTCGTGCGGCGGTTGGTGTTCATAATGATGCGTATAAAAAGTAATGAACCGATTTGAAATAATAAGTTTGAAAAGGGCATAATTGCCCTTTTTTATTGACTAAAATACAAGAATACAATCCCGCTGATAGCTAACTTCATATCGCTATTTTCCACAAAACTTATCTGAAAATTTTTATTCTCAACGGCTTATGATTGATTAAATAACACCTGTTGTTAATGAAAATTTTTTAAATATGTGATCTGAATTCATTTTTTACCAAAAGTAATAAACTATACTAAATGTTACCAGTCACATAATGATTAGAAGGGAAGTAAATCACATTTATTTTTCAATCCATAATTTATAAAGATACATGATTTATTAATTAGGAGGGCTGCGTGAAAAATTATAAAATTGCAATAATTAACTCAAGTAGTTTTGGAAAATATTTTCCTGATCATCTAAATCGATTAGAAAAAATAGGTGAAGTGAAACATTTCACTTTCGAGAGTAATATTTCTGGTAAAGAATTAGCCAATACATTGCAAGAATACAATATTTTTATTGCAAGCGTTAGACCATTTTTTAACAAAGAGTTTTTTGATAATCGAAAAAATCCTCTATTTTTACTTTCTCGCCATGGAATAGGGTTTAATAACGTTGATATTATTGCAGCTAAAAAGCATGGCACAATTGTTACTATTGTTCCCCCATTGGTTGAACGCGATGCTGTTGCTGAAAATGCAGTAACCAATTTGCTGGCATTAATTAGAAAAACAGTGCAATCCCAAGCTGCCGTTAAGTCAAATGAATGGAAAAATAGAGCCTCTTTTTTAGGTATTAATGTTACTGGTAAAGTTGTTGGTGTTATTGGCTGTGGCAACATTGGCAGCCGAGTAGCAGAAATATTTAAACATGGTTTTAATGCCCAGCTACTTGTTGTTGATCCTAATGTCAATAAACAGTGGGCGAGTGAAAATAACATTGAAATTGTTGATTTAAATTATCTACTACAACATGCAGACATCATCTCTTTAAACGCATCCTTAAATGAAACCAGTTACCACATTTTAACAGCGCACCAATTCTCTTTAATGAAAAAAGGTGTTTATATCACCAATACCGCAAGAGCTGAATTGATTGATGAAAGCGCATTATTAACTGCGCTTGATAGTGGTATTGTCGCTGGGCATGCAACTGACGTAATGTATGCTGAACCAGCATATAACGATAATCCTTTAGTTAAACATCCTAAAGTGCTTGTTACTCCACATACTTCCGCTTATGCAATTGAATGTTTGCAAGGTATGGGGGAAAAATGTGTGCAAGATGTAGAGAATTTTGTTAATAAGTTAAAACTTCAATCAGTTGTTTCTTAATGATTTATTTTAAATTGTTAAGTAATAATAAAAAACATTAAGGAGTTTATATATGCCAGAAATGCATGTAACTTTTCTGCAAGCAGCGATTATTTCTGTATGGGTTGCGATGGTAATGTCACGGGGATTGGGGGGAGCAACATTAACGTTAAGATTTACTCCAATGATGACTGGTTTAATTGTTGGTATTGTATTTAATGATATTGCAAATGCAATGATAACAACAGCTGCAATACAGCTAATTTATATGGGCGTCTTTTCTCCTGGTGGTCAAATGCCATCAGAGCCTTCCATTGCTACAGCAGTTGCTGTTCCTGTTGCATTACTTGGAAAAATGGAACCAACAGCTGCTGTTGCGGTCGCTGTCCCTGTAGGTTTATTAGGCTCTTATTTATATCAACTACGATTTTTCTTTAATACTATGATTATGAAATTAACTGAAAAATATGCGCAAGAAGCCAATAGTTCAAAATTAACTTTCTCCATAATCATACTACCCATTATTTGTAGCTGTGCTTTATTTATACCATTTATGTTTGTCGCATTATACTTTGGTGCGCCGATTATTGCCGATGTAATTAAATCAAATGCTGGTGGGCTTGTTTTTCATATCCTTAATGTCATAGGGGGTGGACTTGCTGCGGTAGGTATAGCATTAACCATTTATGTTATTGGTAAAAAGAGCTACATCATCTTTTTTTTATTGGCTTATTTTATTGCGGTAATTGCAAAACCACTTAATGTAACAATGGTAACCTACGCCATTGTTGGCGCCATTGTTGCATTCATTTTTGTTTTAGCAAAAAGTGAAGCAGTGAATTGTGCGGCAGAGCAACCTAGAAATAATCCAAATAATAATCAAGATGATGACGATTATTAATCTGTAGTTATTCGATTAATAAATTAGATAGAGGAATATTATAATGACACAAATCGTACAAGAAAGTATTGATCTAAAGCCAGAAGCTATCACGAAAAAGGATATCACAATTGCTTGGTTACGATGGTATTATGCAAATGAAATCCCACACTCATTTGATCGTTATCTAGCTGCATCTTTAATGTGGGGATTAATGCCAATTCTTAAAAAACTATACAAATCAAAAAGTGAACTTGCTGCTGCCTATCAAAGACATTTATTGTTCTTTAATACTCAAATAACATGGGGTGGTGGGACAATTTCGGGAATTATGGCCTCACTTGAGTCTGTTAGAGCCGATGAAGTTTATCAAAATAAACCTATCAGTATTGATAATGATGTGCTTTATAACACTAAAGCTGGTTTAATGGGGGCTTTAGCTGGCATTGGCGATGCTATTGATTCTGGTACAGTACAATATATTTTTATTGCAATTGCACTCCCTTGGGCACAAGAAGGGTTGGCTATTGGCGCACTATTCCCTTTCTTTGCCTTTGTAATCTACCAACTTTTTGTAGGCTATTATTTTGCTCAACTCGGATTTAAATTAGGAAGAAACGCTGCGACAGAAGTTGTGGGTAACAAAATGCAGATGCTTATCGAAGGCTTATCTATTTTAGGTTTATTTATGATGGGTATCTTAGCCGCTAGCTATATTAAAGTATCCTCAAGTTTAAAATTCACCTTATCAGGCAAAGATTTTGTTATACAAGATACATTAGATAAGATTCTACCTGGTGCGTTACCCCTCATTGTGGTAATGGGATTGTATTTTTATTTCTCCCAAAAAGGTTTAAAAGTAACCAGGGCATTAGTAGGATTAACCATTATACTTGGTGTTTTAGCTGCAATTGGTATTTTATAAAATAATTAAAAAAGAGGTTTTAAATTATGGGAAAAGTTGTTTTAGCTCGAGTAGATAGTCGCCTTATTCACGGTCAAGTGGCAACCAACGTTTCTAAAGCGGCTGGTGCTAATGCTTTATTTGTTGCCGATGATTATTCAGCAAATGATGAGTTCACCAAAAATATCATTTTAGGGGCAGGAGCTAGCACGGGTCATAAAATCAGAGTATTAAAAGAAGATGGCGCGGTAAGATACTGGAATGATCGCAAGTACGATGATTTTAATGTTATCTTAATTACAAAAAATATTGAAGTAATGTATAAAATTATTAAAGCTGGCGTACCAATAACAAATCTTAATATTGGTGGTTTACCGCTAGTACCTGGGGCAACTTCAGTCATTAAAGAAGTATCGATTAACAAAGAGCAACTTAATCTATTAATCGATTTACAAAAAAGCTTTCCTAATATGGATATTTACTTTCAAGCAACACCTTCTTTGAAAAAAGTCACATTAAATGAAGCAATCAAAATGTTTGAATAATATAGGATAATAAATATGATAGGTATTTTATTAATTAGCCATGGCAATATGGCTGATGGGATAAAAGATAGTGTTAAAATGATTGTTGGAGAACAAGACAAATTTGAATCACTCTCACTTAACCCAGGGCAAGATATTAATCAATTAAAAACGGATATATTTAATTGTTCTAGATCGTTAGATTCGGGCGATGGTATTCTCATTTTTGTTGATCTATATGGTGCATCTCCTTGTAATGCATCAATGAGGTGTGTGCCAGAATGGCATGATCTTGGTATGAATGTTCGCATCATTACAGGTATGAGTTTACCGATGATCATTAATGCCGTATGCAATAGAGAATCACTAACAATACAAGCGTTAGCAAAAGAGTGTATTGAGGCAGGCCATGATAATATTCAAGATGCTATTGCTAACATAATTCATCCTAATCAAGCTCATAATGAGGATGATTATTAATGCGTGTAATTATGCTCATTAATAATATAAATCATAGTGAATATGGTTTTATACGATTATATTCACTATATTGCTGAGTTTTTTTTAAATTAAAATCGATTATTAATCATAATGGAAATATTTAAAGATCTTGTTCTACGATATTGTATTATATTTGGCAAACGCTTCTCTTCAACAGAGAAGTTGGCTTTTTTAAGAGTATTATCTAAAGAACTCATGCAATTAGGCTATATGGTTGACGTTAAGCTTGCCAAATTGGAATTAGCAACACGGCGATACGAAAACTATTACAATGCTTATATTGGTGATTTAAATAAAGCAGAGTTAATTATCTGTACTTATTATGACACAGGTCTTAATAACTTTAATCTTCAAAAAAACTATGCATTTTCACCACAATTTAGCAAGTTAAGCTACTTTATTAGTATTGCGCCTATCCTTTCTTTATTTATTGTGTCATTAATATTAAATTATTTTGTTTTTGTTCCTGATATTCGTAATCATGGTTTTTTCAGCATTTCGGGCATTAGTTCAATCATTTCGACTGTTATATTATTTCTTTTCGTATTGAAATTTAAAAGTGGTATTCCTAACCAAAAGAATTTTGTTTGTAACTCATCAAGTATTATTACCATCATTAATTTAATTAACCAACTCAATAAAAAAGAGAAGAAAAAAATAGCCTTTGTTTTGTATGATGGTGGTAATAGCAGTCAATATGGTTTAAAAATGTTAGAAAGTTATTCCAAACAACTAAAAAGCAAAAAATTTATTTTTATTGACAGTATTGGCAATAGTGAAACGCTAATTTTTTTAAAACCACAACAATCAAACCTACAAGTAGAAAATATTACTTTTCATACCGGTCAAATGGAGACAAAATTACTAAATTACATCATGATCAGCTCGGGAAGTATCGATAAAAATAGTAAAATTATTATACACAATGCGCACTCGCCTAAAGATAGCCACTTACCGAATAAAGTAATAGAAAAACACACTCAATCACTACTTGCAATATGTAGAAGCCTGATAAATGATAACGCTGATAAATAGTAAAAGTAGCTTTTTTTAGGGAAGTTTAGTGAAGAAAAAATGAATCACATCAACCAAAATGACTTGGTAGATGTGATATACCAATTAATGTGTAGCGCCTTTTGGTGCCCCAATTGGTAGAATGGTTCGGCCATATTGCTCATTAATTACTTCAGCCATAGCAAGATAAACTGCACTTGCTCCGCAAACAATACCTTCAAAACCAGCGATATGGATAATGCTATGATTACCAGAAATGTTACCAATGGCTAATAAAGCAAATAAAACGGTTAAACTCGCAAAAACAAATTGTAATGCTCTATTACCTTTTAACGTACCAATAAACATAAACCCAGTAAAAATGCCCCATAAAGCAAGAAAAATACCAACAAAAGTTGCATCAGATGGTGCTGTGGCAGCAGAGGTCGGTAAATACCAAATGCCCACTAACGCAATCCAAAAGAAGCCATAAGACGTAAATGCTGTAGTGCCAAACGTATTGCCTTTTCGAAATTCTAAAATGCCAGCAATGACTTGTGCAAGGCCACCATAAAAAATACCCATCGAGACAATAACCGTCATAACAGGGAAAAATCCTGCATTATGAATATTTAATAAAATTGTTGTCATACCAAACCCCATTAAGCCCAAAGGGCCAGGATTTGCAAGTTTTGTTTGTTCCATAAGGATCCTATAAATTAAGTTTGATGATTAAAAAGAGCGGCAATAATAAGTGCAGAAAACGCGATAATCAAGATTTCAGGAAAAATTATTTTTTATCGCCCCTTGATATTAATAATAATGTTCCCATTTATGTGAAAACAAAAACATTTCCTTGTGAAATTAAGGGCTTGAAAATTCATATTTAAACCCTATATACAAGGAATAAATTACAGATTTTTAGGAGAATAAATTATGGGTAAAATTATTGGTATTGACTTGGGAACAACAAACTCATGTGTTGCTGTAATGGACAATGGTCAAGCAAAAGTATTAGAAAATGCAGAAGGCGATCGCACAACTCCTTCGATTATTGCTTATACCCAAGATGGTGAAACATTAGTTGGTCAACCAGCAAAACGTCAAGCTGTAACCAATCCACAAAACACCTTATTTGCAATTAAACGTTTAATTGGTCGTCGTTTTGAAGATGCTGAAGTGCAACGTGATGTTAGCATTATGCCATATAAAATTGTGAAAGCAGATAATGGCGATGCATGGGTTGATGTTAAAGGTCAAAAAATTGCACCACCACAAATTTCTGCTGAAGTATTAAAGAAAATGAAAAAAACAGCAGAAGACTATCTTGGCGAAGCCGTTACTGAAGCAGTAATTACAGTTCCAGCTTATTTTAATGATGCTCAACGCCAAGCAACTAAAGATGCAGGCCGTATTGCTGGGCTTGATGTTAAACGCATTATCAACGAACCAACAGCTGCAGCACTCGCTTATGGTTTAGACAAAGATGTCGGCAACCGCACTATCGCTGTTTATGACCTTGGTGGTGGTACATTTGATATCTCAATCATCGAAATCGACGATGTTGATGGTGAAAAAACATTTGAAGTATTAGCAACAAATGGTGATACACACTTAGGTGGTGAAGATTTCGACTCACGCTTAATCAATTATTTAGTTGACGAATTTAAACGTGAACAAAACTTTGATTTGAAAAATGATCCACTTGCTATGCAACGCTTGAAAGAAGCAGCAGAAAAAGCAAAAATTGAATTATCATCTGCTCAACAAACAGATATTAATCTACCGTATATTACAGCTGATGCAAGCGGTCCAAAACATTTAAATATTAAAGTAACGCGTGCAAAACTTGAGTCTTTAGTTGAAGATTTGGTTAAACGCTCAATGGATCCTGTAAAAACAGCATTACAAGATGCAGGTCTTTCTGTTTCTGACATTAAAGACGTTATTCTTGTTGGTGGTCAAACACGTATGCCAATGGTTCAAAAAGCTGTTGCTGACTTCTTTGGTAAAGAGCCACGTAAAGATGTAAACCCTGATGAAGCGGTTGCTGTTGGTGCTGCTGTTCAAGGTGGTGTACTTGGCGGTGATGTTAAAGATGTTTTATTACTTGATGTTACACCATTGTCTTTAGGTATTGAGACTATGGGTGGTGTGATGACAGCGTTAATTGAAAAGAACACAACTATCCCAACTAAACATAGTCAAGTGTTCTCAACTGCTGAAGATAATCAATCAGCCGTAACTATTCATGTATTGCAAGGTGAGCGTAAACGTGCTGGCGATAATAAATCATTAGGTCAATTCAATCTAGATGGCATTCAACCTGCACCACGTGGCATGCCACAAATTGAAGTGACATTTGATATTGATGCTGATGGTATTTTACATGTATCGGCAAAAGACAAAAATACAGGTCGTGAGCAAAAAATTACGATTAAAGCCTCTTCAGGATTAAGCGAAGAAGAGATTCAAAAAATGGTTAATGATGCAGAAGCAAATGCCGATGCAGACCGTAAATTTGAAGAACTAGCTCAAACTCGTAACCAAGCCGATCACCTTGTTCATTCAACTCGAAAACAAGTGGCTGAGTCTGGTGATCAGTTATCAGCTGATGATAAAAAAGCTATTGAAGACGCAGTAAATGCTTTAGAAGTCGCAGCTCGAGGTGAAGATAAGGCAGAAATTGAAGCAAAAATTAATGCATTAATGGAAGCATCTAAAAAATTACTTGAACTAGCACAACAACAAGCTCAAGGCGCAGGTCAATCAAATAGTGAAAGCGCTAGTGCGCAAGATGATGTTGTTGATGCTGATTTTAAAGAAGTTGATGATGATAAAAAATAATCATTAATTACTATGTTTTTTAATAAGTTATTTCAACAAGTTTTAGACATGTAGCAAGTTAAACGGGCGCGAGGTAACTCAAGCCCGTTTAGTTCTTTATGAAAAGAAACAAAAATAAAGGTTAATTATGGCGAAGAAAGATTATTATGAAACATTAGGCGTTAGTAAAAGTGCTAGTGAAAGCGAGATAAAAAAAGCCTATAAACGTCTAGCCATGAAATATCATCCTGATAAAAACCAGGATAATAAAGACGAAGCTGAAGCAAAATTCAAAGAAGTAAAAGAAGCCTACGAAATCCTAACTGATCCGCAAAAAAAGGCGGCTTATGATCAATATGGTCATGCGGCATTTGAACAAGGGCAAGGAGCAGGAGCTGGTGGTTTTGGCGGATTTGGCGGTTTTGGTGGTGGAGCGTTTGACGATATATTCAGTGATTTCTTTGGTGGAGGTCGAGGGCGTAGTCAAACCACTTCTCGAGGTAATGACTTACAATACAATATCACCCTAACATTAGAAGAAGCTGCAGCCGGTGTTAGTAAAGAAATTAAAGTGCCAACATGGGTAAGTTGTGATACTTGCCATGGACAAGGAGCTGAAAAATCTTCGGATGTGGTGACGTGTAATACTTGTCATGGTTCAGGTGTTGTACAAATGCGACAAGGTTTTTTTGCCGTGCAACAAGAGTGCCCAACTTGTCATGGGCGAGGAAAAGTTGTAAAAAATCCATGTAAAAAGTGTCATGGTGAAGGTCGTGTACAAAAAACGAAAACACTTTCTGTTACTATTCCAGCAGGTATTGACACAGGTAATCGTATTCGACTTTCTGGCGAAGGTGAAGCAGGTTTAAACGGAGCACCTGCAGGCGATTTATATGTACAAATGCAAGTTAAACCACATGCTATTTTTGAGCGAGATGGTACAAACCTGCATTGCGAAATCCCGATTAATATTGCACTCGCATCACTTGGCGGTGAAGTTGAAGTACCAACGCTTAATGGTAAGGTCAGCTTAACCATTCCTCCTGAAACACAAACAGGAAAAATGTTCCGACTACGTGGTAAAGGCGTTAAATCGTTGCGCGGTAGCACTATCGGTGATCTTTACTGTCATGTTGTGGTTGAAACACCAGTCAACTTAACAAGCAAGCAAAAAGAATTGCTAAAAGAATTGGCTGAAAGCTTTAAAGCTGATAAAAGTTCTAAACACAGTCCAAAAGAAAAAAGCTTTTTTGACAAAGTGAAAAAGTTTTTTGAATAAAACAAATCACAGCTGAAATAATAGCGAGATTAGGTTATTAATCTCGCATTTAAATTATATCAAATTGTTTAATTTAAGTATTTTTAGTTTTTCTACTTTGATAAAATAAAGTTTCCTTGCAACAATATTTTCATTAATAATCTTATTAGATAATCGATAGTTATTAACTTTAAATGAATATAGTATACATTAGTTAAATTATTAATATTAGTTTTGTATGATTTTAATGACATGAAGGGAATAATATATATGTTTTTTAAAAAGTTTTGGAAAAAATCACCGCCTAATATTAAAGACATACCAAAAGAGCAACAAAGCTCACAAAATCATTTAAGTGTGATAATTCAGGACTTTTGGCGACAGGTAAAAAAATCTGAACAATCTCTTAATGAACTTGAACTTATCGATATAATTAAAAATATCAATAAGCTATTAGATGAAAATCAGTTAGATGTAATTGCTGAAATTACTATAGGGGATACTAAGAAGCATAAAATTATTTTTACCGCAGATGGAAAAATTGATCGATTCGAGTATGTAATGGAAATTACTCGACAAGCACCTGATCTTCAGTTTTTCGAAGTAGAAGCATTTCGTCAGCGCACTAATAATGTAGATACATTTGTTATAAAATCTGAAGAAAGTTCTTTCTCATTAAGTGCTACTGATTTATTAATTCAATATAAAGAAAGTTATCGTAAAATATCTATCGGTATTCTGTTTGCTAAGACGATCCCCGAAGATATGGTAAAACAAGCAGAAACGATGGCATTGATTTATCTCGATCACCTATTGGGTGAATATGATTTTGCTGTTAGATTAGAATCTATTGAGTTTTTAAAGACAGATCACAATGCAGCTACAATTCCTGCTAACCAATTTGTCACTATTTTCGATCGATTATGGAAAGAAGATTTAAAACATACCGGTGTGCTTAATGTTCAAGAGGATCAATGGATTGTATTTGAATTAACGGATCTTAAAATATTAGTGCATCGTAATGAAGCGGCTAATTCTTTGGTAGGGCATGAAAATTATTGTTATGCGCTTAATATTATCGTTGATATTGATAGTAAAGAGGCTCTTTCACTTGTTTATGAATTAGAGGATACTATCAATCTTGCTTTACGTGCTGATGAACAGGGTATTCACTGTCAAAACAGTTTTAGTCAAGGTGTCAGAAATATGTTATGGCATGTAGGAAATAAACACTCAGCACTTCAACTAGTGCAACAGATAACAGACCGATATCATACATTATCCGTTAAAACTGAATGCGAGTTCGATCCTTTCTGGCGACAATACTTACGTTGGGTTGAATGTCATCAAGCATAACATAAAATGTATCTACGATTAATGGATGCTTTTCCTCACTAATAACTATTGCATTAGCATATTGTTATATTTAATTCATAAAAAAAGATAACCTAATTACTTAGATTATCTTTTATAAAACTTAAACTCGATTTAATTAAATTTTGGTTGTAAATGTACGAGCAATAACGTCGCGTTGTTGTTCTGCAGTTAACGAGTTAAAGCGCACTGCATAGCCAGAAACACGAATTGTTAATTGTGGGTATTTTTCTGGATTTTTTACTGCATCTTCTAAAGTTTCACGACGAAGAACGTTAACATTTAAGTGTTGACCACCTTCAACTTTGATGGTTGGTGCAACATCTAATGGAACTTCACGATATTCGAATTGGCCTAATTCGGCAGTTGGAATAACTTGATCTTCTTTATAAACTGATTTAGCTGCCACACAACGAGCTTCTTTAGTATCGTCATCTAATAACCAAAAAGAGTTAAGAAGTGCTGCATTGTCTGCTTTAGTAATTTGGATACCTGTAATCATTTTAAATCCTCCTAACGGGGCCTTATTGCCCTAAAATAATTAGGGTTAATATAGCACTTTCAAAATTTGATTAAAGTCAAAAAAAGCTATCAATCCAATAAGTAATACCTTTGTTTAGGGTTTTTGCTATGTTCCTGAAAAACTATTTATCGCATTAATTCTTTTAAATTTATTAACTATACATTTGTATTATCTAAACATATGGGTAGGTAACATAATGCCTCATTTAGTGTAAAGTGTAGCGTAGCTTTGGATGTTATAAGAATATTTTATTAGCATTGCTGCCTTGATCAATAAAGCAACATTTTATATTTAAATAAATATTTTTGTTTAGTGAACCTTAAGCTCATTAGCATTAGGTTTATTATTATTTTTAGGTATAATTATTGTAATTAGTAAATGGTCTTGTTGAGTCATATAAAATAATAGTATAGGTGTTGTATGAGTAATCAATTAACATGGCATGATGTTATTGGCGCTGAAAAAGAAAAGCCCTATTTTCAACAAATAATGCAATTTGTGGCATCTGAGCGGGCGAAAGGTAAAATTATTTATCCACCACAGCATGATGTGTTTAATGCATTTCGTTTTACGCCATTTAATCAAATTAAAGTGGTGATTTTAGGGCAAGATCCTTATCATGGTCCTAATCAAGCTCACGGACTTTCGTTTTCTGTTTTACCAGGGATTAAGCCGCCCCCATCGTTATTGAATATCTATAAAGAATTATCAACAGATATTGAACATTTTAAGATTCCTTCTCATGGTTACTTAGCCTCTTGGGCAACTCAAGGTGTATTATTATTAAACAACGTGCTAACTGTTGAAGCAGGACAAGCCCATTCTCATGCAAAAATAGGTTGGGAAACTTTTACTGATCATGTGATAGCAGCTATCGATCAATATCTTGAAGGAGTGGTTTTTTTATTGTGGGGGTCTCCTGCGCAAAAAAAAGGACAGTTTATTAATCGCCAAAAACATCATGTATTAACTTCAGTACATCCATCGCCGTTATCCGCACATCGAGGTTTCTTGGGCTGTAAGCATTTTTCCAAAGCAAATGATCTAATTATACAGCAAGGTAAAACTGCTATAGATTGGCAGCCAAAGCTACCGGAAAAAGTGAATGAGCAATAAAAGACGTCGAACAAGTTTGCAAGAAATTGCCAATTTGATTGGGATAAGTAAAATGACAGTCAGTCGTTTTCTGCATGATCCTAACCTTGTATCAAAACCACTCCAATTACAAATTTCAGCCGCAATAGATAAGCTAGGATATATTCCCAATAAAGCTCCCGATATGCTGTCTAACGCTAAAAGTAATGCTATTGGTATTGTGTTCCCTTCTTTAACTAATCAGGTTTTCGCCGATATTTTAAAAGGTATTGAGATGGTGACGGATGTGCGAGGATATCAAACCATGATCACTCATACTGGATACAGTGCTGACAAAGAAGAATTACGCCTGCGCTCATTACTTTCTTATAATATTGACGGGTTAATTTTAACGGAAAGAACGCATACTCCAGCAACATTAAAGATGATTGAAATTTCGGGTGTTCCTGTTGTTGAGATTATGGATAGCATCTCACCTTGCATTGATATGGCTGTTGGGTTTGATAATTTTACTGCAACGAAAAATATGATTCATCGTATGATAGATAAAGGACGTCGTAATATTGTTTATTTTAGCGCAAGGCAAGATCAACGAAGTATTATTCGTCAACAAGGCTATGAACAGGCAATGCAAGAAGCGGGATTAAATCCACGAACATTAGCAACTAAAGAAGCGTCATCTTATGAGTTAGGCGCACGATTTTTGCATCAGATTTTAACAGAATTACCTTGCGTTGATGGCATTTTTAGTACCAATGATGATTTGGCCTTGGGCGTATTATTAGAGTGTCAGCGAATGCGTATTGAAGTTCCAAAACAGATAGCGATTGTTGGCTTTCATGGGCATCAAATTGGTCAATATATGAATCCTAAATTAGCTTCTATACAAACACCAAGAATTGAAATGGGGAAGATTGCGACTGAACTGTTATTAAAACGAATCAACGGCGAAAAGATTGATCGAAAAGTGGTTGATTTGCCTGTTGAATATTTAGATGGAGAAAGTATTTAAAAGATAGGAGATAATGTTAATAATGATTTAACCTTACCACGTTTAATGATAAGGTTATTAGTAATAAATTGTAACCCTTTAGGGTTTTCACCGTATTGGTTGCTGCCTGGTGTTGAGTCCTGTACGCAGAATACAATTATAATAATAGCGCCAATGAATGGAATAAATTGTAACAAAACCCACCAACCTGATTTACTTGTATCATGTAAGCGGCGTACAGTAACAGCTAAATTAGGAAGGAATAATGCCAACGTTAAGATTACCATTAAAGGACTTCCAATCATTTTATCAATGATTATTGCGATAACAGTTAAAATAGAACTGAACAAAACGTACATCCAATATTCTTTACGACGTGCTCGTCCATTAAAATTTGCATAATTTTTTGTAATGCCATCAATAAACCAATTCATTCCTATATTCCTTTTTTTAAATTAATTGCTGAAATAAATTATTTGGGACGGCTATTCAAATGAAAAAAATGAAAATAAAACTTATTTTTACCGTTAAATTTTTTATTTTTCTTTTTTTATCAATATTTACGTTGTCTATAAGGCAGTCGATTTTAGGTTTTCATCAAGTGAGATCTATGTTAAAATCACCACTCAGTGGTTATTTATACCGACTAACCGATTATAGAAAATAACACTGAGGCTCTCCATGAAAATAGTTGAAGTAAAACACCCTCTTGTCCGTCATAAAATTGGATTAATGCGTGAATACGACATTAGCACCAAAGAATTTCGTGATCTTGCCAGTGAAGTTGGCAGTTTATTAACTTATGAAGCAACGGCTGATCTACCTACCGAAAAAGTAACGATAAAAGGTTGGTGTGGGCCTGTTGAAGTTGAACGTATCAAAGGTAAAAAAATTACCGTCGTACCTATCTTGCGCGCAGGTTTAGGTATGATGGATGGCGTGCTTGAACATATACCAAGTGCCCGTATTAGCGTTGTTGGTTTTTATCGTAATGAAGAGACTCTCGAACCTGTCCCTTATTTCCAAAAGTTAACATCTGATATTGAAGAGCGAATGGCTTTAGTTGTTGATCCTATGCTTGCAACAGGCGGTTCAATGGTTGCAACAATCGACTTGCTAAAAAAAGCAGGGTGTAAAAATATTAAAGTATTAGTTTTAGTTGCTGCGCCAGAAGGCATTAAAGTACTTGAACAAGCTCATCCAGATGTTGAACTTTATACCGCATCAATTGATGAGAGGTTGAACGAAAAAGGCTACATACTACCAGGACTTGGGGATGCTGGAGACAAAATTTTCGGCACAAAATAAAATCTCAAATTTTAGACCGGTTAAACCGGTTTTTTTATGCCTGTTGATCAGGCAAGTTATACAATAAGATTAGTTAAGTAAGAGAGGCGAGATGTGAACAATATCACAACAGACAAAACAAAAAATATAACATCACTGCATAAGCATTGTTGGCAGGATATTTTGACTGGAGCACAAATGTTATTTGTTGCATTTGGGGCATTGGTATTAGTACCCTTGTTAACAGGGTTAAATCCAAATGTCGCTCTTTTTACTGCTGGAGTGGGTACTTTATTATTTCAATTGACAACTAAAGGTAAAGTCCCTGTATTTTTGGCTTCATCATTTGCCTTTATTGCACCTATATCATTTGGTGTTGCCCAATGGGGAATTCCAGCAACATTAGGCGGTTTAGTTGCTGCTGGTTTTGTATTTATGCTTTTTGCATTTTTAGTTAAAATTAATGGTAGTCATGTTATTGATCGTATATTACCACCAGTGGTGACTGGTCCTATTATTATGGTTATCGGCTTATCACTAGCTCCAGTTACTGTAAATATGGCCATGGGTAAAGATAGTGGACTGCAAGCAGAAAATTATCAATTGATTATCATATCAATGACTTCATTGTTAACTACGTTAATTGTTGCCATTTGGGCAAAAGGTTTTTTAAAATTATTGCCAATTATTTCGGGAATCGTCGTTGGTTATAGCCTTTCTTGTGTATTTGGTATAGTCAATTTTCAACCAATTATGGATGCTCCATGGTTTAAGATTCCCGATTTCACTTTCCCTGAATTTCATTGGCAAGCTATTTTATATATGATTCCAATTGTCATTGCACCAACCATTGAACACGTGGGTGATATCATGGCAATTAGTTCTGTAACGGGAAAAGATTATACACGTGATCCTGGTTTACAACGCACATTACTAGGTGATGGGATTGCAACCTCTACAGCAGGTTTTTTTGGTGGGCCACCATGCATTACTTATGCCGAAGTAATTGGTGCGGTAACGTTAACGCGCAATTTTAAAACACGCGTTATGACATGGGCCGCAATTTGGGCAATTTTAATGTCTTTTATTGGCAAAATCGGGGCATTTTTAAGCTCCATTCCAACTGTAGTAATGGGAGGAATTATGGTGCTATTGTTTGGTTCTATTGCATCAGTGGGCATCAATATTTTAGTCAAACATAAAGTCGATCTTTCCATGCCTCGAAATATGTGTATCGTTTCATTAGTTTTAGTTTTTGGGATTGGTGGAATGATTTTTGATTTTGGATCTTATGCACTACAGGGCATTAGTTTATGTGGTATCTTAGCCATTGTTTTGAATTTAATCTTACCTCATCAAATAAATGCCAATCGTTCTAACTAATATTTATTAATGTTTCGTTGGCTATAATTTATAGCCAACGATTTTTATAATGTATTAGCAATCACACTCCCGAATCAATGAATAACCCCCCCATTTTACTTATCTTAAGTGCTGATCAAACTAATAAGAAGTTTATCGGCAATAATTATTTTTTATATCAAATAGTTAATCGATACAAACATCTTTTTAGCAGGTTAAGCATGTGTATTATTAAAAGGTAAGCAATAACGTATTATAGTATTTATTCGTTAATGATTAAGATACATTGTTTATATAGCTAAGTATTAAAAAAATGAGTCATAATTTAGATAAAAAAGGGGGAAATTTTGGATACTTACATTGATTATTATGTAAAATAGTTTTTTAATAAACTTGATTTAAATTATATGTTTAAATATAAAAGCTCACTTATTTATATGATAAGTGAGCTTTTTTAGTCGTATTTAGTAGTAAGTTATTTTATTTGATTGGTCGCATGGTTGGGAATAAAATAACATCACGAATTGTATGGCTATTTGTAAATAGCATTACTGTTCGGTCAATACCAATTCCTAATCCTGCTGTAGGCGGTAAACCATGCTCAAGGGCAGTAATGTAATCTTCATCATAGAACATTGCCTCATCATCGCCAGCGTCTTTTTGGGATACTTGATCTGCAAAACGTTGTGCTTGATCTTCGGCATCATTGAGTTCTGAGAATCCATTGCCAATTTCACGGCCACCAATAAAAAATTCAAATCGATCAGTAACAAATGGGTTTTCATCATTACGACGAGCCAGAGGTGAAACTTCTGCTGGATACTCAGTAATAAAGGTTGGTTGAATTAAATTTGCTTCAGCCACTTCTTCAAAAATTTCAGTGACAACACGACCAAGTCCCCAGCCTTTTTCAATTTTGATGCCAACTGATTGCGCAATGGCACAGGCTTTATCAAAATAATCTAAATCGGCATTATTGGTTTCTGGGCGATAGTGGCAAATGGCTTCACGCATTGTCATCTTGATAAATGGCTTACCAAAATCAAAAATATGATCGCCATATTGCACAACAGCATCACCAGTTACGGCAATAGCTAAACGACGGAATAATGCTTCTGTTAATACAATCAGATCTTTGTAGTCAGCGTAAGCCATATACATTTCCATCATGGTGAATTCTGGATTATGTCTTGGCGACACCCCTTCATTACGGAAGTTACGGTTAATTTCAAATACACGTTCAAAGCCCCCAACAACTAAACGTTTTAAATAAAGCTCTGGTGCAATTCGTAAGTACATATCTAAATCAAGCGCATTATGATGCGTAATAAAAGGCTTAGCTGATGCGCCACCAGGGATAACTTGCATCATTGGCGTTTCAACTTCCATAAAGCTATTTTCAATCATAAAATTACGGATTTCACTGACCACCTTTGAGCGCGCTTTAAACGTCTCTCTTGATTCTTGATTAGTGATAAGATCCAAGTAACGCTGGCGATATCGCATTTCTTGATCAGCCAGTCCATGAAACTTATCAGGTAATGGGCGTAGTGCTTTGGTTAGCAAGCGGATTTCTTCACAATGAATAGAAAGCTCACCTGTTTTAGTTTTAAATAGGTAACCTTTAGCACCGACAATATCCCCCAAATCCCATTTTTTAAATTGTTCGTTATAAAAACCTTCAGGAAGATCATCACGAGTGACATAAAGTTGGATCTGCCCAGCAACATCTTGTAAAGAAACGAACGAAGCTTTACCCATAATACGGCGCATCATCATACGCCCAGCAACAGTTACAATAATTTTATTTTCAATCAATTCTTCATTCGTTTTATCGCCATACTGTTTATGAAGATCGCTTGAAATTGCGTCACGACGAAAATCATTCGGGAAAGCAATGCCTTGTTCGCGAATTGCAGATAATTTTTCACGACGTATTGTAAGCTCGTTATTTAACTCTTCAATATGGTTTTGTTGCTCTTGCTGTGTTGACATAATTTTACCTTTTATTTATCACCAAGCAGGGTTATAAACCTGCTTTTAAGCTTTCTTCAATAAATTGATCTAAATCACCGTCTAAAACGGCTTGGGTATTGCGTGTTTCGACACCGGTACGTAAATCTTTGATTCGTGAATCATCAAGTACGTAAGAACGAATTTGGCTGCCCCAGCCAATGTCAGATTTATTTTCTTCCATCTGTTGTTTTTCGGCATTTTTTTTCTGCATTTCAAGCTCATACAGTTTTGCTTTTAACTGCTTCATTGCTTGATCTTTATTGCTGTGTTGTGATCGGTTATTTTGACACTGAGTAACAATCCCGGTTGGAACATGTGTAATACGTACTGCAGACTCAGTTTTATTCACGTGTTGCCCACCAGCACCTGATGCCCGGTAAACATCAATACGGAGATCTGCTGGATTAATGTCAATATCAATATCATCATCTACTTCAGGATAAACAAATACTGAAGCAAACGAAGTGTGGCGCCGATTGCCTGAGTCAAATGGACTTTTACGAACTAATCGATGCACCCCTGTTTCAGTACGTAACCAACCGTAAGCATAATCGCCAGACACTTTAATTGTTGCTGATTTGATGCCCGCAACATCACCATCTGACACTTCCATTACTTCTGTTGTAAAACTTTTTGATTCAGCCCAACGCAAATACATTCTAAGTAACATCTCTGCCCAATCTTGTGCTTCTGTACCACCTGATCCTGATTGGATATCTAAATAACAATCGGCACTATCGTAATTGCCAGAAAACATACGTCGAAACTCAAGGCTTACCAGTTTTTTTTCTAGTTGATCAAGCTCGCTGATTGCTTCATCGAAAGTATCTTGATCTTCAGCTTCAATAGCAAGCTCAAGTAGACCTTCAACATCGTCAAGGCCGTGAGTTAATGAATTGAGAGTACCGATGATTTCATCAAGCGCGACACGTTCTTTACCTAACGCTTGTGCTTTTTCTGGATCTGCCCATACTTCGGGCTGTTCTAATTCAGCATTGACTTCTTCTAGTCGTTCTTTTTTTACATCATAGTCAAAGATACCCCCGAATCACAGCCGTGCGTTCGGTAAGTTCAGCGATCTTTGACTTAACAGGGTTAATTTCAAACATGATTTAAATTGATCTGCTCAGTTTATGATTTTTTAAACAAGCACCCATTGTAGCGGATTTAGGCATAAATTAGCAATTGCCAATTTTAGAGGCGGTGTTGATGAATAATCTATTGATGATAAAAAAGATGACACATAAAATGTCATCTTTAACAGGTTGGATAGAAGCTTTATTGTAATAACTATTTATTTTTTAGCTTCTGCGTAGAGTTCAGCAACTTTATCCCAGTTAACTACATTCCAAAACGCACCGATATAATCAACACGACGATTTTGGTATTTTAAATAATAAGCGTGTTCCCACACATCAAGTGTTAAAATAGGTGTGCCAGAAACGCCGGCAAATTTTTCACCCATCATTGGTGAATCTTGGTTAGCGGTTGACACAATTTCAAGCTTGCCATTTTGTAATACTAACCATGCCCAACCTGAACCAAATCGAGTTGATGCCGCTGCGGCAAATTTTTCTTTAAAAGCATCAACTGAACCAAAATCTTTTTCGATGGCTGCTTTAAGTTCACCTTTAAGCTCGGTACCGACTTTTAATAATTCCCAGAAAAGTGTATGGTTAACATGTCCACCTACGTTATTTTTAACACCGGTAACTTTGTCGGCAGGGACTTTATCTAAATTTTTTAATAAATCACTTGGACATAAATCTTTCAATTCAGCCGGCAATGTTTCAAGGATAGCATTTGCATTGTTTACATAAGTTTGATGATGCTTATCATGATGAAGATGCATCGTTTCTGAATCGATATAAGGTTCTAATGCATCATATGCATAAGGTAAGGGAGGTAAAGTATAAGCCATGAAATTTGCTCCTTTCATATAATTAGGTATTAACTACAATTTATAATGAGTATAAGGACTATTAGTATAGCCCTCAAACTATCACTTAGATAGCTGATGACTATCTATTGTTAAGATAATTATTGTGTTTTCAATTACGTTTCATTATTTGCGATAAATGGAGTGTACATCATAATGGCGTGATTTTCACTGATGAGTTTTTCTTCCGTATGGTTATCAATTAAATGGGTTTTACGTTGCCAGATTTTATTATGTCTAGTGTAGCCTCCCCACCATTGTTGCTCAATGCGGTGATCGGTTTCAAATACTTCATAATCATAAGACAAAGGCGAATCTGCAAGCAATTCACCATGTAAGTATTGATCATCAAGCCACAGGTTAAGTCGATAAGTTGTATTAGTTTTATTGATCAACTGTAAATCGACATAGTTATAAGACAAGGTTGCCCCGCAAGCAAATGGAATTGTACGATTAATATCAGGGAAAACATCAAAGCTGTGCCGCCAACGCTCCAGAATTGTTAAATCAGAATGTAATACAATCCAATAAATCAAATTACCTAATTGGCATAACCCTCCACCAATATCTTTACCTATTTGCCCATTATGCAGCGATAACCCTTCTAAAAATCCTCGTTTTTTAGATGGACGCCCTACTTTATGCCAGATCGAAAAGCGCTGGTTGGGCTTAATGATTGAACCATTTAGTTTTTCTATTGCTAAGCGAAGATTCGTGATTTTGTTATATTGTAAATACATATCAACATCTTTTAATGGTCTTAACAAAACAGACTGATGTTTTTTATGCGAATAACAACATGTATTATTATGGATATCAACAGCGCTATAAACTTTGCGATGTCGCCACCAATCTAATTTACGTTTTAATATAAAATATTCTTTACCTAATTTTAGTCTTAATTTGCTACGTTTTTCTGGCTTATCAACGGTAATATTTTTCATTTTTTTTAATTTCCTTATTAATCAAGATATAATCAATTATTTTCTTTAAGGCGAAAGATAAAGCTGACTCAATTTGTCGAGAAAAGTAAAAAGCTTTTGATTCATTTCAGTGTAATTATGAGAGCGAAGTTTATCTTGGGTATCAACAAAGCGGTATTTTTCCGTATGACTAAACTCTTTTTGTGAATTGGCAATCAGTAAATCAACTACTTTAGGCGTTAGCTCTAAATGACATTGGAATCCATAAACTAATTCGCCATAAGCAATGATTTGGCGAGGGCAGCCTTCACTATAAGCAATAATTTGGGCATCTTTGGTTAAACCTGGCATATCATTGTGCCAATGGCCAACTTCTAATGCACTTCCAAAATCAGCAAATAAAGGATTTGCTTTACCGATTTCAGTTAGTGTAATAGGAAACTTACCAATTTCTTTTTCTGGGCTTTTGGCATGGTTTGCTCCTAATGCTTCGCCAATTAATTGCGCCCCTAAACACACACCAATGACCATTTTACCCGCTTTTATCGCAGACAAGATCACACCTTGTTCTGCTATAGAGTCAAAATATGCACACTCTTGTTTGGTTGTTGACGGCGATTGTTGACCACCCATAACAATAAGAAAGTCGATATCATCAATGCAATTAGGAAGCGATTCACCTAGATAAACACGAGAATAGGTTATTGTGTGATGATGCATCATGGCCCACTGCTCATAGGCACCAGGCGCTTCAAAAGCTTCATGAATAATAAAATGTACATGCATTGCTCATTCCTCCTTACCGATAAATATATCATCAACTTTATGATCGAATGGAGCTTTATATATCTAGCTCTGATAGATCTATTGCTAAATTATTATGAATAATTTATTTGTAAATACAATATAGATTGCTGATATTAACGTGATAAAAGGTGGATAAGATGACTTGGTATTAAAATATTATCTATTAAAGGTGAGATTTTAAAACATGAAAGTTGGCTCCTCCAACAGGACTTGAACCTGTGACATACGGATTAACAGTCCGCCGTTCTACCGACTGAACTATGGAGGAACCGAAATGTAGCGCGCATATTATAGATTTAATGGCGCTATGTCAATAGTAAAATGCTTTTTTGTGTTAATTACCTCCTTTTAGGATAATTCAAGTGTTAGGATTGTCTTGAATAAGTGGTCTTGTCTAAGTAATTGCTGTGGATGTGAGCCAAGCTCTTGTTGTGGGATCCTCTGCTTTAGCTCACGATAATAATCAATCCAATAAGGTAAAATTTGATTTGTCGTTAAATCCTTAAAATTCATTGGATATAATGCGAAATAGTCACTACCATGCTTAGTTTTGAAAGCATAAGTGATCAGCTCACTACAATAAAATCCGTCCGAATCGGGATAAAAGCTATGATTGTAAGGTGAACCTAAACAAGTTTTAACTCGCTTAATTGCATTTTTAATAACAACTAAATCATCGATTCTGCCAATAATATTGCGCTTAGCTGCACAAACAAAATCAGCCAGTGGTTGTTCAATCACACCATATTGTTGCGTTGCTTCAATAACGATATTATTTCCGATATATAAACCGACATGATTGATATTTTTTGTTATTTTATCCATGTTAGGCACTGCGCCAGAACAGTTTATCGCGTCACTAAAATCATTATCTTCGTTAAGGCTTTGGAAGATGATATCGCCACTTTGAATATTATTGATTTTTAGCACGATAACGCCATAGAGAAAACATTACACAAGTTGCAATGATAAATTTGAGCGCATCAATACCGACAAATGGAAAGTAACCCACTTTTAAAGCATCAATAAAACTAATGTGCAAATAGCCCATCAAATAAACAACACCAAATGCAAATAATAATTGATGCGCACAAGCAAATGCAATTAAACCGAAAATAAAGTGACGATCATAACCTTTTTCTGCTGCAAACCCCGCTAAATAAGCGCTAAAAACATAGCCGTATAAGTAGCCAGAAGATGGTGAAGCCAGCGCCATAATTCCACCACTACCATTGGCAAATAACGGTAACCCCATTGCGCCTAACAATAGGTATTGGAGTATGGCTAATGTACCTAACTTACGACCTAAGAAAGCACCAATTAACAACACCGCTAATGATTGTAATGTAAATGGAACGGGGTAAGTTGGAATACTAATATTAGCCGCTAGCCCTAAGAGTAATGCCGCACTTGTGGTAGCCAATAGTTTACGTTGCCAAGAAGATAAGTTAACCAATGTGGTAATAAACGTTGGATAATACGAAGTCAGTTGTTGTTTCATTATTTTCTACCTTTATTCATAAATAGTAGAACTATGATAACGTAATGCATCTTAATGTAAACCATTTTTCATTAAAATAGTTTACATTAAGATGATGAGAGGAGCTTTTGTTATTACGCACTAAAATAAAAATGTAATAACAAAGGCTATGTATTTCTTAACTTAGATTAGATAAGGATTGCTAATTCGTTCATGACCAAAACTCGACATCGGCCCATGCCCTGGCACAAAAATAAAGTCATCGCCAAGAGGTAATAATTTGTGGGTAATTGACGAAATCAAATCGGCATGATTGCCACGAGGAAAATCAGTTCGCCCTATACTACCTTTAAATAAAACATCACCAACAAAAGCTAATTTATCAAAATGATTAATAAAAACAATATGTCCTGGGGTATGTCCTGGGCAAAAAAGCACATCAAGGGTAGTTTTTCCTACTTGGATCTGATCACCTTCTTTTAACCAACGATCAGGTAAAAAACTGTCAGTATATGGAAAACCAAACTGAACGCATTGTTGTGGCAAAGAGGTTAATAAAAATTCATCTTCTTGGTTTGGCCCAATAATTTTCACGTTGTAATGTTTAGCTAATTCAACGGCTGCACCAACATGATCTAAATGCCCATGGGTTAATAAAATTTGTTTAATATTAACACCTAGTTTTTCAATCGCTTTTTTAAGTAGCTCTGGCTCACCACCAGGATCAATAACAGCCCCTTCCATCGTTTTATCACACCAAATAATGCTACAATTTTCTTGGAAAGCGGTAACTGGGATAATTTGGTATTGGAACATATGCTTATCTCCTTGTTTCTTGATGATGAGCAGTTAAATTTTGTCCATCTTCTCTTTTTAATTGTGCAAAAATAAAGCTTGATAATATGGTAACAACACCAAGTATAACAAATGTTAGTTGGAATGCGTGAATAGTATTAGTCGTATTGCTTATCAATCTGAGTAAAACCGCCCCAAATCCTGTGCCAAAACTAATTGCTAATTGTTGGTTAACTGCCATTAAGCTATTGCCACTACTTGTTGTTTCACCTTGTAAATCAGCTAAAGTTATACTATTCATCGCCGTATATTGCATAGAGTTAATACCACCGATACAAAATAATAATAAACTGATTAGTATAAGTGATGTTGATAAATTTAACTGAGACATTAGCACAATCATTACACCCGCTAAAATCGTATTAGCGACAAGTACTAAACGATAGCCTAGGCGAGCTAAAATATGCGGAATAAAAATACGGGTGCAAATTGACGCAATCGCCATTGGTACAAGCATAACACCTGCAAAAATAGCTGAATAGCCAAACCCTACTTGTAATAACAAGGGAATAAGAAATGGCACACCAGATATTCCTAATCGACAGATTAAATTTCCAATAATGCCTATTTTGAATGTGCGAATCTTAAAAAGCGATAGTGGAAATAATGGAGCCTGTTTTTTTCTTGCATATCGACGATAAATAACCAAAAAGAACAAGCTAATGGCAGCAAGTAACAATGGAAGATCATATTTCTGATTTTGGTTTAAAATCTCAACACTTAAAGTGGCACTAATAAAAGCAACAACAATAAATATAAAACCAAACAGATCAAAAGGCATCTTTTCGCCTTTTAAATTGGGCATATATTTCCAACTAATGATTACGCCTAAAATACCAATAGGCAAATTAATAAAAAATACCCAATGCCAACTTACCACATCAACCAGATAACCACCCAATACAGGGCCTAAAACAGGCCCAATTAGGCCTGGAATGGTGGCTGTATTTAAAGCCGCTAGAAAATCACTACGTTTAAAAGATTTAATTAACACCAAACGTGATATGGGTACCATCATTGAACCACCAATACCCTGAATAACGCGTGATATATCTAAGAAAAGTAATGAATTGGATAAAGCACAAAGCAAAGAACCAAGTGTAAATAGCGAAACAGCCATGACAAAAATATTTCTTGTGCCAAATTTATCCGACAAAAAACCGCTAACAGGAATAAACAATGCTAGAGTCAATGCATAACTTATTACTGCTGATTGCATATTTAAAGGGGACTCATTAAGATCTTTAGCCATAGTGGGTAGAGCTGTATTTAATATTGACGTATCAAGTGATTGCATAAAAAAAGCAAAAGCTGCAATCCATGGTAATATTCGATACACAAAGGGGGATAACTGTAATTCGCTATTCATTTTAATCTAACCCAAAATTGATTTAAATGCAGAATAAGTACTGGTATAAGCACTGAAAATCAAGATCTTCTACTGAGTGTTGTATTCGGTAGGAGATATGATAAATGCTATTTTACAATAATATTTATCAATTATTGGCTTTTTTCTTATTTTTAACAGGGTTAACTTACCAATAGCCAGCCAGAAATATTGTGCCAAACCGAAAATACCGTAGCAGAAAAAGCTGATAATACCGAAAAATAGGGAGTACCTAATGTGACTGCAAGCGCAGAGTTTTGTATTCCTACTTCAAAAGACATTGTTCGACAGGTTGACTCATCAAAAAACAATAAACGTCCGCTCCAGTAACCGCTGATCATTCCTAGTATATTATGAATGGCAACCACAATAATAACGCTGGCGCCAACTTGACCAATTTGGGCATGACTACCAAGATTAAACAAAAAAGGCGAATATTCAATGATGATTTTAAACATCAAAAGGTTAGTCTTTAGCAACACGGTAAATCACGTAGTAAAATCGTTGCAGAATATGATTTGACCCCATCAGCATTGGAGCGTTGGATAACGCAAGCCAGTTAAAGTGGCTCATTTAAAAAAGGTAATTGTAGTTAGCAAGAGCAAGAGCAAGAGTTGCTAGCTTTACGCAAAGCGCTTAAACAACGCCGTATGGAAAACGATATTTTTAAAGCAATACTGATAATAGGGCTAAAATCACTATCCTAAACCAAACCGGCATCGTTATAGTACGACAGGGCTAGGGTTATTTTAGTTGTTTTGTGTATTTTTCACTCTGTTGATTCTACTAAATAACGTCAAGGTATTTGTTAAAATGGTATTAAGTATATGATCTGATGATTCTTTGCGTAATTGCAACAAGACTTTAAAAACCTCAACAATATATTCAGGACGATTAACTTGCCCTTGGCGACCGCTTAATGGCATGTCAGGCGCATCGGTTTCAAGTACTAAGCTTTCAAGTGGTAATTGGGCAATAGTATTTCGCGTTTTATTTGCTCGCTCATAACTAATTACACCACCGACACCAATATAGTAGCCAAGCTTAATAAATTGCATGGCTTGCTGATAGCTACCAGAAAATCCATGTATCACGCCATGGTAAGGTAAGTTGGCTTGCTGCAATTCGTGGTACATAATATCGTGTGATTTGCGTGAGTGAATCAAAACAGGTAAATCAAACCGTTTGGCAAGTGCTAATTGTGATCTAAAAAACGATAATTGCTGTTGCCAATCTACTGTTAAATCATAGCGATCGAGTCCTATTTCACCAATGGCAACTAATTTTTTAGGTTTGGTTTCAACAATATGGGTTAACAGCTCTAAATCAGCCATTGTATGTTGATAGATAGGATGTAATCCCAAAGCAGCATAAAGTTCAGGGTAAAGATCCGTAAGTTGTAAAACAGTATCAAAATAATTAGCACTAACCGCAGGTATAATTAACCCAACAATACCCGCTTGACGCACCTTATACATTGAGTCACCAAGCGCACCAGCAAAAGGTGGAAAATCAAAATGGCAATGTGTATCAATAAACATAATGTCGCCTTATTCTACCGTTACTTGATGTAATAAAATGGGTAATAAAAATTGCTGAGCTGCAAATATAATCTGTTCAATTAACTCGTCCGTTAATTCAGGATACAAGCGAGCATAATAACTGTCACATTCAGCAGATTGATTAAAGCCACCTTGCCAAGTATTTAATAACTTATTTATTGCGCTTTCGCTGGCGACAATTTCACCTGTTTTCTTATTATAGGCTGCCATTAACCAACCCCATGCACATTGCACAGGTAACAATAAAGGTTGATTGATACCATGCAAATAGCCATCTACTAACGTGGTTAGAATGGTCATAGCTTCATCATTTGGTAAATGTAAAAAACGCCATTGTTTACCATCTAGACCATAGATACGGCTTTGGCTTTCAACTTTATCAGGGTTTAAGATGCAATAAACTAAATGATCAATCCACAACGAAATCCCATCTCGAATTGAAAGTTTTGACGGACGCCATGTCAATATACCATCATCTTGAATATGAGTTAGCCAACCTTGCAATGAATAATCTTTTTTATTGGTCGAAATGGTTAAATTGACTTCTTGGGTTGTCATGACCAAGCGTTCTTGATTGATTTTATTCGCTAATGATTGTAGTGCTTCAAATTGTTCATCATAAATAATTTCACCAAATGCACCATCTGGTAACTCGCCAGTTAAGGCTAATTGTTGATAAAAACTATCTGGATCTTGACTATTTGTTGTAATTTGTTGATTTAAAATCTGCAAGTTTAATTGATAACGTTTTAAATTATCCAAGTTAAAATTTTCAGCATCGGGCAAAGTATCGTCTAGATAATTAGCATAAAAATTAAAACGCTTCTGTAAAAATAGACGAATAGAATGATGATAAAATCGCTTTAATTCATCAAGGTTAATGTCATCGACAATAATTGTTGGAATTTCGCTGATAAATGATTGGCTTTTACCTTGTTGTAATGCAGCAGGTAACCACTCGTCGGCATAACTTTTAGGATCTTGTAAAAAGTTTTTAGGATTAAATGGTGTTCGTGTATGGATAATTTTTAACGCATCAAGATGACTATGCTTATCTAAACTATTTACAGATTGATTATTATAGTATTGAACAATATATTCCCAAAGCTCATCAACAAGTATAGAAGGATAACGCTCACTATTATCTTTCATATCACGACCAATATAACTGATATATAACTGTTTTTGGGCGGATAAAATTGCTTCTAAAAATAGATAACGATCATCCGTACGACGACTACGATCCCCTCGCTTTGGATGATGTGCAATTAAGTCAAAATCAAGGGGAAGAGATGTTCTTGGATAATCACCATCATTCATACCAAGCAAACACACAATTTTAAACGGTATTGAGCGCATTGGCATCATGGTACAAAAATTTACCTTCCCAACTAAAAAACGATGAGCCAAATGGTTTTGCTCTAAACGTGATTGCATAGCATCATGCAAGATAGCGATAGATATATTATCTGTATAATTAGCCGTTAAACCACTACTAATCAATTTTTGCCATTCTTCTTCAAGCATCAACAAAATGGATTCACGTTGCGGATTGCTGACAAAAAAATCATTAATCAATTTAAGGCAACAAGGTTGCCAATCAATTAGAGATTTTTCTTCACTTAAAATAACAACCCACTCATTAACAACGTTAATAAACTCGGCTAATTGGCCAATTAATTCAGCATCTAAGCCTGTTGCGCCATCGTAAGGTAATATCTGTTGCCAGCCACCTTGTTCACTACTCATGGTATAGCCAAGCAATAACCGTTTAAGCCCAAATAACCAACTATGCCCACTATCAAGCCCAAAACGAATACCCGATTCCACAATCCAAGTTCGTAGCAAAGTTAATTGTGATTCACTAATGGCAAATTTTTCGGCAATAGCGGGGATTTCTAATAAGTTAAATAGCTCTTCGGCCGTAAATCGGCTTTGAGGAAAATTTAAGATAGTGAAAAAACCTTGCACAATCGGATCAATATTTCGTGCTTTTTGATCAGAAATAGTAAAAGGTAAAAATCGCTTCCCAGTAGCATTTCCAAACACAGCGCGAATATAAGGAACATATTTATCAATATCCGACACCATAACAATGCAATCACGTAACTCCAATGTAGGATCATCATCAAAAACCGATAACAGATAATCATATAACACTTCAACTTCTCGCTGTTCACTATGGCAGGCATGAAATGAAATGGACTTATCCATAAGTGATATATGTTTATTACAAAATTCGCTTTGATAAAGATCCAAAATATCTTGTTGTATGGTCTGTAACAAACAAGAACAATCCAGATCGACAAACGCTTCAATATCTTGCTTATGGCTAAATTCTTGTAGTAAAAATAGATTATCTCGACCTAATTTCCCCCACGAAGTTAATAATGGATTAGGGATTTTATCTGGCGTATTTTCGATATCTGATAATTGTTTTTCAACAATATCTCCCCAATACCATTTACATGGATTATTAAACATTAAATGGACATCAATATGTTGTCCAAGTGCTGAAAGTAATGAGAGATAAATAGGGGGAAGCGAAGTAATACCAAAAATAAAAATACGCTCAGGTAACGGATCTAAACAAGCACGATCAAAATGTTTATCTAACAAAATCTCAAGCATTTGCTGATAAATATTAGCCCGATGATAAGGTTGGCTGATAGCTATTAGCTTGCGCCAAAGCTCGGCTTGCCACGTTTCATCAGAATGATGCTTTAATTCGGCAACAGTTTGATTGGCTTCCCATTTTGCCAACCAATCAGGGCGATAAACTAAATATTGGTCAAATAACCAAGCGATACGCGTTGCGAGTTGATAGCGTTTTCTATCGTGTTTATCATCATTAAGATAATGGCTAAGTGCACTAAATTCAGGTTGCTTAATAACTTGGGGTAATAAGTAATATAAACGCCACGTCATTGATTCAATATTATAACTATTTTCAGTTGGCGCATTGGGTAACAATTTTTGGTATAGCTGCCAAATAAACTGTGTAGGAAAAAGAAAGTCAACATTAGCCACAATCCCCAATTCATCAGCTAACGCAATTTGCAACCATTGTGCCATACCTTGGCTTTGCACCATAACGACATCAGGTATGAATACGTCTTCTAATGGTTGCCTGAGCATCAATTCACTTAATAGTGTCTTGAGTAGATCGACTTGGTTAGAATGATAAATGATAAACATAGTAACAGCAAATTTGATAAGGTTGTTTAGGATTATCGCTGATCGTTACTAATAAATCTAGCCATCTAAAAACTATTCTTCTACTTTATATTTTTGCTTAATTTTGGTGCGCTGACTAGATAGGTAGGTTGGTGAATGTTTGCCATTGATAGGATTTGTATGCGCTATTTGATACTCAATTGAGCCTTCGCAGTAAACAAATTGAATAGTACATGGTTTGCCACCCATTGTGACGACATAATGGGCATTTAGCGATTTGATACATGAAATGCCAAATTAAGCTAAGGAAAGGCAAGCTTTGGTTAATATGTACAAGTTTTTATATGACTTACTACCATTATGATTATATAAAAACAGGCAATCTATCTTTGATTGCCCATATTGCTTGCTTAATTATTTTGTTGTAGCCAATACATTGCTTCATAAGGCCTTAATGTTATTTGCGAACCTAAGAACGGGCTATCTGGATAATTACTTAATAATTGATTCCAGCTTAGATGTTGTAATTGTGTTGGTAATGCGTAATTGACTTTTTTATCAGTAAGATTAATTATTACCAATAGTTGTTGCTGACAATAACTACGTACATAAACCCAATAATCGCCAATATCAGCGGAAAAATCGCGATAGTCGCCTAAAATAAAAATCGGATGCTGCTTGCGGAGCGCAATTAAAGTTTGATAACAATAAAATATTGAATCGGGATTATTGAGTGCGGTATTAACATTAATTTGTGGATAATTATCGGCAACCTCAATCCATGGTTCACCTTGCGTAAACCCTGCATTAACTGAGTTATCCCATTGCATTGGGGTTCGGCTATTGTCTCTGGATTTACTGGCTAAAATGGCTAAGATTTCCTGCTTTGTCATGCCTTGCGCGAGTTTTTCTTGATAGATATTCAGGCTTTCAACATCGCGATATTGCGTAATATCCGTAAAGTGGGGGTTGGTCATACCAATTTCTTCGCCTTGATAAAGATAAGGTGTTCCTTGTAAACCATACAGCAACATGGCTAGCATTTTGGCTGATTGTGTATGATATTGGTTTTCGTTGCCAAGGCGCGATACAATGCGTGGCTGATCATGATTACACCAAAAAATGGCATTCCACGCTTGATTATGCATGCCCGTTTGCCAATAACCGATAATTTTTTTAAGCTCAATTAAATCAGGTTTAGCTAAACACCACTTATAGCCATTAGGATAATCGACTTTTAGATGATGAAAATTAAAGGTCATAGTCAATTCTTTACCATCTAATGCGGCATATTCTCGGCAGTTTTCTAGTGTGGTTGATGACATTTCACCAACCGTTTTCAACTGGTAGGGTTGAAACACATTAGTACTCAGATCCTGTAAAAATTCATGAATACGTGGACCATCGGTATAAAATCGTCGTCCATCACCATTTTCATCATTAGGAAAATTCTGCTGTTTAGACACTAAATTAACCACATCAAGCCTAAGCGCATCGACCCCTTTATTCGCCCAAAATTGACACACTTTCTTGATTTCATCACGAACGGTTGGGTTTTCCCAGTTGAGATCGGCTTGTTCTTTAGCAAATAAGTGTAAATAGTATTGCTCTGATGGTTGATGCCATTGCCACGCTTTACCGCCAAATTTTGATAACCAATTATTCGGCTCTGTTCCATTTGGGGCGGCATCTTTCCATATGTAAAAGGAGCGGTAAGGGCTATTTTTATCTAAAGCCGCTTTAAACCAAGGATGCTGGGTTGAAGTATGATTAAACACCATATCCATCATAATTCGGATATCTCGTTGATGAGCTTGTGCAATGAGTAGCTCAAAATCAGCCATTGTGCCATAACTTGGATCAATATCGTAATAATCCGAAACATCATAACCGTTATCAATTTGCGGCGATGGATAGATTGGCGTTAACCAAATGGCACTAATTCCAAGGTTTTTTAAGTAATCTAATCGCTTAATAATACCTTGTAAGTCTCCAGTTGAATTTGTGCCACTAGCTTGAAAACTTTTTACATAAATTTGATAGATAGTCCCATTTTGCCACCAAGGAATTGTAATTTTGTTCATTGTGCACTCTTTTTGTTAATCAGTTAATCAGTATCACTTACCGTTTAGTTAATACAACGATAAAAAGTGACATCAATAAGTTAGCGGATATTTAACGTGCCTTGCTTCTGTTTTATTTTATAAACTAACGAGGTTAAAACAATCGGAACGACAATTGCTACCAACATAGCAACGGCATAAATTGACCAATATATCGGTTTGATAGTCAATATGCCGGGTAAGCCGCCAACACCAATGCCATTAGACAACACGCCAGCTAACCCACAAATTAATCCGGCTAACGCCGAGCCAATCATGGCGCATAACATCGGGAACTTATAACGCAAATTAATGCCATACATGGCAGGCTCAGTCACGCCTAAATAAGCTGATATCGCCGCAGGCACAGAGACTTCACGTTCATTTTGTTTTTTACTGGCTAAAATGATACCAACCACGGCTGAAGCTTGAGCTATGTTAGATAAAGCAATAATGGGCCAAATTGGTGTTCCACCCATACTATTGGTCATCTGCATGTCAATAGCAAGCGTGGTGTGATGAATACCTGTAATCACCAGTGGTGAATAAATAAAGCCAAAAATAGCCGAACCAATAAAGGCATAATCACCGGTCATTAAGTATTTAACAATATAAGCAATACCGTTACCTAACATGCGACCAAATGGGCCTAAAACAAAATGGGCTAAAAAGACCGAAGTTAGTAACGCAACAATAGGTACAATAACCAAAGTTAAATAATCGGGAACCATTTTTCGTAAACGGGTTTCGATAAAGCCGAGTGCTAATCCAGCAAAAATCGAGGGAATCACTTGTGCTTGATAACCAACTTTAGCAATAGTAAACCAACCAAAATCCCATACTTCGGGTATTTTGCTACCTAAATCATAAGCATTCATTAATTGAGGCGAAACTAAGGTAACCCCCAACACAATACCGAGTACCGGCGATCCGCCCATTTTTTTGGTGGTTGACCAACAAATAGCAACGGGCAAAAAGTGAAAAATTGCCTCGCAAGGTAACCAAAGAATACTATAAATTGGTGCTAACCAAGGGTAACTTTCGGTAAGCGGTTTATTGTCAATAAATGGCATATCACCAAGCACATTACGCAGTCCCAGTAATAACCCGCCAGCAATTAAAGCAGGCAACAGGGGTATAAAAATTTCGGCTAAATTAGAGATCAACCTTTCAAAAAACGACATATTTTGTTTAGCCGCAACTTTGGTTTGTTCTTTGCTTGATTCGCTTAAATTTAATTGTTGTATCAATACTTTATAGTAGCTATCCACATTGGTACCAATAATGACTTGAAACTGTCCAGCATTAATAAAACAGCCTTTGACAAAAGGTAATGCTTCTATCGCGTCAATTTTAGCTAATTTGGGTTCAACTAGCGCAAAGCGTAACCTTGTTAAACAGTGGGTGACACTGGCAATATTTTTACTACCACCAATAAAATCAATCAATTGCCCAATAGATTCTGTGGTTATTGTTAAATCTTTAGCCATAATAACGTTCCCTTGATTGGTAAAATCTCAGTCTAAATCATTCTATTTGAATAGATCATCTGACTATTTTTTGCTTAATGTTAAGCATAGATTGAATTGAATAATTAATAAATGGGAACGTTCCCTTTTTTGTGATTGACATCACAAATTGAGATTAAATAAGCACAAATTAACTAAATAGGGAGGTTACTAGCCTATCAACTTGCAAGGCACAGTGATAGTTTTAAAGGAGGCCTGATTTTGTAATAGATTCAACAATTCTTGAGCGGCATAACTACCCGCTTTATCAAAACCTAGCTCAACGACATAAGTTTTAGGAAAAAGAAAGCTCAGTAGTTCACTAGTACCAATACTACCAACCACAATATGTTCTAACTGTTTTTCGTGTAAGTATTTATTTAATCCTAATGCGATGCTATCTGTTGCACAAACAATTGCCGATGGCTTTTGTGCTAATACCGGTATGGCGAGCTCATAGCCTGAGCGATAACTTAATTGACCTAAGGCCGCATTTGGGATCAGTTGATATTGCTGACAAAAATCCAGATAAGCTTGGTAACGCCGAGCGCCAGTGGTTTGGTCTTGTTGATCAATACCAAGATATCCAATGTTTTGATGTCGTTGTGACTGATATAAATAGGTAAGTAGCGTATTTACTGCCCCTATATCATCATAACAAATACAAGTATGAGCAGGAAACTTTCTGGCAATCACCACACTTTTATTTTGCCAGAAGGGTAATAATGAATGCTCAAGCCCAGTAAACGCAAAAATAACCACGCCATCAGCTTGCTTGTCTTTTAGCATGGATAAATGCTCTTTAACTTTAGCGGCACTAAATTGACTCTCCATAATAATAGGATCATAACCATGCTGATAAAAAATAGGCAACATACTGCGAACCGCTTGATTTTCTGACCATGAATCAAGGCGGGTTACAATAATACCAATGACCTTATTGCCATAACCACGCATGGCTCGAGCTGATTTTGACGGCGTAAATTGATGCTGTTCAATCATTGCCATTACCTTGGAGCGTGTACTGGCTTTAACCATTGGGTCATGATTGATCACCCGTGACACCGTCGATTTGCTTACCCCACAAAGCTTTGCAATATCTTTAATCGTCAAATTGTTTGAAGATATGCCCATAATAAATTTAGCCAACAAAAATCAATAAAATCATACTAATCTATTTTAGAATAAATAGCGATTTTAGATTGTTGATATCAACTTGATAAACTAGTGACACAGTTAATGACTAAAACAAAAAAGATGAAAAATTTCATTGCATTTCTATATAAAAATCGTTCAGAAAAGCCATTGATTTTATTGAAGTTTTTATTTTGCATTTTTAAGTGAAATCAAGCAGTTATAAGGTGGATGCTGCCTGTAGTACTGTTAGATTTCAAGTTGTTTCCTTTCACAATATCTTGAAATTATTATCAATAATCTTTCAGAAATGAACTTTCAGATTAAACCCTGTTTCAATATGATATTTAGGTTTTCCATTTTGGCTATTGGTTTTTTTAGCAAAAAATTATCCCAGCGTCCAATTTAAGCTAGCAAGGTAAAAAATCATTTAATAATGCCAATAAGCTCTCTTTGATTTTTGTATTATCTTGGGTTAAATCAATAGTACAAAATGCTAACTTATGTCCTTGAATCAGCATACTTTCATTAATCGTCACTCCAACTGTTGGATATAACAGCATTCCCGAAGCAGAAATAGATAATGAATCACTCTGTTTTTCCTGACTTCTTAGATAAGCATACAATTGATAAAGGTGATGACTACTAAACGAGTTAGGTCTAAATCGTGATTTTTTTAAAATTGAGGTACATTTAGTATCAATAACCAACCATTGATTCTGACTGCGGTTTTCGATGATTAAATCAGTTTTCATTGTTGGTAAATAACGTTTTATATTCTCGGTTGCGTTGGTATATTGCCAGTTTAGTTTTTTGCCAGCATGAATGATCCATTGTTGAGGATCTAAATTTACCCGATAAAAACCAATTATCGCTTTTTCAAATAATTCGCGTAACCAATGATCGGTTTTTTTTAGTTGTTCAATGGCATGTAATCCTTGGAATTGAGTGGGAATTGACAAGCTAAAAATCAGTTTTGCTAAAGAGATTAAAGTATTATCTTTAAGATTTGCATGGTTAAAACGCTCCTTTTCATAGCAATAATGCGTTGTTTGACCAATCTTCAACGCAGTAAATTGATGAATGATTTTTCTACATTGTTCAATTAAGCTCGTATCCGTCAATTGTTTTACTAATAGATGAGCCGCAGCATGAATATAGCGATTTTTAGGGGTATCAATCGTTAAATCATCATATCGACATTGAATTTTACCCTTTGCCAATAATTGCTTACGCTGAGTAGTTAAAACCTCTATTTTTCCTCTGACACGATTAAGTGATTTTGTTGTGAGCTGGTAATCTGCGGCAAGGTGATGTATTAACCATTTATTTGCTACCTGACAATATAGTTTGGCAGCGAGCGTTATTAATTCCTCTGGGTTATTTTCTAGCTCTATTCTCTGCTTTTTCCCTACAGTTTTATAATAATCAGAAGCATAGAGCAAAAGTAGCCATATGTTTCTAATTGGTATTTTGGCAACGGTCGTATTGGTTAATAGCGGATGATTATTTATCGTGGTCATTATTGTGCATTACCTAATAATATATTCATCGCATCGCTAAATTTTTCAGGCTCACCAAACCAATACTCTTCTAATAGAGGCTCGATTTCTGAACGAACAATATGCTTAAACCAATCTTGCGCAGTCATTTTTTGGTTAGAACAGGTAAAATAGCTATGCCCAATGGTAAATGCCTTGCCGAGTGTACTATCATTACTGATATATTGATTTAATGCCTCTATACGGTGCTTTATATCTTGTAATTGTTTCGGTGAAAAGGCGTGTTTTTCTTGCATATAGTTGAGCCAATTTTCACCAAAATGAGGACTTAAATGATAAAAGGCAAAACGACGGCGTAAAGCAAAATCAAGCATCGCTAACGAACGATCGGCAATATTCATAGTACCGATAACATAGAGATTGGCGGGAATAAATACGCCTTTTTCATTTTGGTGTTGGTATGTTAATTCTAATGCCTCATTTGGATTTCGTTTATCAGCCTCAAGTAGCGTTAACATTTCACCAAAAATTTGTGCCGGATTGCCTCGGTTAATTTCTTCGATCACAATCACATAATTTACCTGGGGATCGTTTTTGGCTTGATTGATTATTTCTAAAAAAGGACCATCAATCAGTGCTAACTTACCATCACTTGTTGGGCGATAACCGCGAACAAAATCCTCATAAGACATATTAGGGTGAAATTGAATTGCTTTGATATTATTTGAATCTTTATAGCCAACCATTACATTAGCTAAACGTTTAGCCAACCACGTTTTACCAGTACCTGGTGGGCCTTGTAAAATAATATTTTTTTTCGCTCTTAAACTGATTAAAATGGATTGTAACTGTTGTTTATCGACAAAACATCCCTCATTGATTAAATCATCTAAGGTATAAGATTGCTTCATTATTACTGGCTCAGTCATGTCTTGATTATCTGAACTGTCTTTCTCTAGATAGCTTGCATCTGTCTCTAGTAATTGGTATTTTCCATTTCCCAAAAATAACAAAATATTATCATTTCTCAGTTCTTGAAGCCTATTATCAATGCTTGATTTTATCGTTTTATTATTAGGAAATAATTGCTGAATTTCTTCTTTATAATGATCAAGAAATTCCGATCGAGTAAATATATTATCATTTTTCTGATAACATAATTGTTTAACACGACTTAATACAATATCTTTCCAAGTATCATTACTTGATTCGTTCATATTGTCAGCATAGTTATTACTATTAACATCGTTACTATTAATATCCCCATACCGTGAACGCCAATAAGGAGCATTACGGAACACGTCAATATCTTGTGGCTTATCATCAAAAGTAAAATTAATTAATTGTTCAGAAAACCAATTATCAGCTTTAACTTGCCAAATGACAGCGACATTAGTGTAAAAATACCACTTTTTATTTAAATCAGTTCGTTGCCAATTGACTTCCAATAATTTACCATCGCCGTGGTTCTTTGTTACAACCCCAATAGCCTTAATTTTCATAACAGAAACATTAAAGCCTTTATTATCAAAGGGTAAATTGTGCTTTTCCGTATAAGTTGATTTGATGGCAATTTGGTCACCAACCGCAATAGAACGCACTAGCTTTAAATATTTATCGTTATAACCACTTTCCCAAATGCCTGCACTAATAAAGCGATCAGTTTGATCTTTGCCATTATAGCTAGCACTCAAAAACCAATATGTTTTTGTCCCGTCCAATTGCTTTCCTTTCTGATTATGTTATTTATTTTTATGTATATTTTAAACTAATTTATTGTTAACCAAAAATAGAATGTTGATAATTTTTTGCTGACTATTGTTATAAAGTTATTTATGTTTTTAAAATACATAATCAAATAGTTAAATAATAAAAAAGTAGATGATTTTTAATAAATCTATTAATGATTTAAAAGAGTTGTGCATGCATATTGGGTTGAATTGTTTTATATAAAATGATCTTGTTGCTAGGCAAAAGAAATTGATTAAATTAGGCTATAAAATTATGCATCCTAATACATTGCCAATCACATATCTGCTATAGGATGTCATATTATATCGACCATTTACCCATTGGTATTAAAATAACTTTATTTCACGAAATTTTGATAAGCGCTATTCAATACAATTATTGTTGTTTATAATATGAAATAATGATTTTAAAAAGTAAAAGATAACAGTGTTATACAGATTTTTATGCAGTTCACTACTTATTTTCGGCTTTTCAACATATGCATTAGCGACCGAAACAAATAATACCATTGAGTCACAATTTAAAGCGGCTTTATTATGCAAGGTTGATCCAATTGATGGTCGTGATGCAAAAGTGGTTAAACAACTCAGCGAGCAAAACATTACCGTAAAAAATTTAGAAGAAGATGGACTGATTAATTTAGAGTATCACTTTGCTAAACCGCTGGAAATAATGAATACCACTGTGTCACAGATTAAATATCAAGGCGATAGTGGTTCATACTTTTATGCGATTGCTAAAGGTGATATAGATACATTTGCCAAATCAATGGCAGCAACCCCAATCCCTGCCGATTTAAAAGAAGCAATGTCTTGGGGTGATATAGGTCAATATTATCAATATACAGCCCCAGTCACGGAAGAAAATCCTTTTCCTAGTATCATTCTTATCGGCCGTGACAAAAATGTTAAATCAGATGAGTTTTATTTTGGCTGTGAAGAATTTGACAGCTAATCATGATTAATTTAAGGATGGGTAAAAGGTTACTCATCCGCTTTTAATTTGTAAGCCTTTCCCCACGCTAACATGGCATCATGCACCTGTTTTAGGCTTTGCCCAACCTCGGTTAACGTATATTCAACCCTTGGTGGGACTTCGGCATAAACTTGACGAGTTAATAGGCCACTTTTTTCCATAGCGCGTAAATGCTGAGTTAAGACTTTTTGTGATATGCCAGTAAGGGATTTTTTTAGTTCACCAAAGCGTTTGGTGCCCGTAAGTAAATCACGCACAATTAATATTTTCCATTTGTCACCCATTAACATTAATGTGGTTTCAACAGGACAAATTGGCAACGCTTCACTTAATTTTATCATTATTTAATTGTTTAAATTCAATAATAGTTTCATAAAAGTAACTATAGCACTATTTAGTACCTACTTTACAGTAGAAAGTTTAAAGGTTAACCTGAAATCAAGCTATATCATGCTAATTATTATTAGAGTTTAGCGTTCATTCTTTATGATTTATTGAACGAAAATATTAGGTTATTGAATGTCGTTGATGTTAATTATTTAAACATTAAAAGGAGTGAAATATGAAAATTGCTGTCATTGGTGCAAGTGGTAAATCAGGCTCATTAATTGTTAAAGAAGCGCTTTCACGTGGGCATGATGTCACGGCGATTGTACGTAAATCAACTTCTCACGTCGATCCAAAAGCAAAAGTATTAGTTAAAGATCTGTTTGATCTGACTTATGAAGATTTAAAGCCTTTTGATGTGATTGTCGATGCTTTTGCCACATGGACACCAGAATCATTGCCATTACATCAAACCAGCTTAAAACACCTTACTAATATTTTAAAAAATAGACCTAATCGATTATTAATTGTAGGCGGCGCAGGAAGCTTATACATTAATCCAGAAAATACTATGCGTTTGGTCGATACACCTGAATTTCCTGATCAATTTAAACCATTAGCGACTAATATGGCTAAAGCGCTTGATGAACTTAGAAAATGTGACGATGTGCAATGGACTTATTTAAGCCCTGCTATAGAGTTTATTGCCGATGGAGCAAGAACAGGTCATTATAAAGCTGGCGGAGAGCAAGTGTTATTCAATAATAAAGGTCAAAGCCAAATTAGCTATGCCGATTACGCCATTGCAATGATTGATGAAGCAGAAAACGCTAAACATATTAAACAGCGCTTTACCATTGTTACTGAATAATCACACTAAAATAGTATGATTAAGTTTTTTGATTAGTTATAGATGCTTATGTTAAACAATAGCTAGTTGCATAACTCAGAAAAATTTTTAACCCTTTGCAACCTCTTTATTGTTTAGCGTTGTATCTCGTTTTTAGCGTTTAGTGAAACAAATTACCTCAGTGTCTAATCCAGAGGGATCGAGAGGATCCCTTTGGGTCATTTTATCGATACTCTCGTAAAGTGTTGCCTAAGGTAAATTGCCCTACCAAGTGAGAATAATTTTTTTAGACTTTAGTGAAAAAGCGGTAAATTATTGTCGATAAGGCTTCAGGTAATATGGTATTTGAGTATACAAACCTACTTATTGGGAAAAATATACCTAAAAAAATAAGTCCGCCTTGTTTATTAACTTAATGTAGATTGTTCTTTTAATGCCTTACGCACGGCCATCAAAACTTCACCTAATAAGTTTTTTCCTCGCCATTTGGCCATATTAAATCGCATTTCATCATCCATACTTAAACCGATTCCCCAAACTTTATCATAAGGGCTGGCTTCTGCTAAAACTTTATCTTTGGTGGATAATAACGATTTTTTAAGCTCCGCATTTTGAGAAAACTTTGCATAATTACCTTTAAAAACAATTTCTTTCTTATGGTTATTCCATATCGTTTGATCAAAATTACGCACAGCTTGCCCGAGCTGCTTTTGCATTTTCGAGGAAGTGATAGATAAAATGGCATTGGCACTTTCTATATCTTGAAATAACAATGCTTTAGCATACATCATCCACTGCTCTGCACTAGTAAATGTAATGTTATCAATGACAAAATGGCAAGGGTACCATTGAGATAAATAATTGTCAGGACTAAAAAAGAAAATCATTTTCTTTTTTCCAACTTGTTTCATCTTTTGAAATCGCTCCTTGTTTAGAATACTCAAGCTAAAAATTCATTAACGTACAAATAAAACCTAACCATTGATAAAAGTAATACATATTGTATTGGGTTATCACATAATTTCCAATTTAAATACATTCTATCAAATAACAAGCTTCCAGATACCCTCAGCATAATATCTTTTCTTCCCTATTTTACAGCGATATTGACTTTGACTGATTTAGCTAGGATTTTGCGCTAATTATCGCTAAAATACAGCGCAAACTAGGTTGGTTATAAAACTATTAAAAATAACCCTGTTTTTATACCAAGATAACATTAGCAAACGAGGTTAATACGTTGTGATTACATCTGAAGAGATTAAAAGTCGATTATGGGATGGCGCCAATGAGCTGCGTGGTTCGATGGATGCCAGCCGTTATAAAGATTATATGTTAGGTTTAATGTTTTATAAATTTTTAAGCGATAAAACATTAGCTGCATTTAAATCGATGACAACCCGAGATGAGATCACCGAGTCCGAGCTTATCACCAATTATTACAATGGTATGGCTGAACGTGGTCCTCAATTAGAAAGCATGTTACAACGTACGTTGGGTTATTATGTTTTACCCGAGCATCTTTATCAAACTTGGATCGCGGATATTAATAAAGGCAATTTTGAAGTGCAAAAAGTGATCGACAGTTTAAATCAATTTGAACGTTCAATTGCCAATAGCAAAGATGCCGATGACTTTAAAAATCTATTTTCTAATTCAACCTTAGATTTAACCGATACCGCTCTTGGTAGTAATTTACATGAACGCAGTAAAAATATTAAAGCCTTAATCTTATTATTTGCCGATCTTGATATGGTCACTTTGCAAAAAGGCGATGTATTAGGCGATGCTTATGAATACCTGATTGGGCAATTTGCCATGGAATCGGGTAAAAAAGCGGGGGAATTCTATACGCCTCGCCAAGTAAGTGAAGTGATGGCACAAATCGCCGCCAAAACACCAAATATCCGTTCGATTTATGACCCGACGGTTGGATCTGGTTCATTACTGCTAACAGTTAAAAAACATTTAACTAAACAAGCACAACAAAGCTTGACCTATTACGGCCAAGAAAAAAATACCGCCACCTATAATCTAGTGCGGATGAATTTATTACTGCATGAAGTTAAACCCAATAAAATGACTATCAGAAATGGCGATACTTTAGCCCATGATTGGCCTGAAGATCCTGAACGTCCTAGCGAGGGCGTCCAATTTGATGCGGTGGTAATGAATCCCCCATATTCGGTAAAAAACTGGAATCGTGCAGGGCTAAAAGTGAGCGATCCCCGTTTTGAAATAGCTGGCGTATTGCCGCCTGATTCAAAAGGTGATTTTGCCTTTTTATTACATGGACTATTCCATTTAGGACAAAGCGGTACCATGGCAATTGTATTACCCCATGGAATCTTATTCCGTGGTGCAGCCGAAGGAGAAATCCGCAAACGATTATTAGAAAAGAATTACATTGATACCGTAATCGGCTTGCCAAGCAACCTGTTTACCAACACTGGCATCCCCGTTGTGGTTTTAGTGTTGAAGAAGAATCGACAGCTCAGCGATCCGGTATTAATCATTGATGCCTCAAATACCTTTATCAAAGTCGGTAAGCAAAATGTCTTGCAAGAAAAAGACATCGCCAAAATTGTTGATACTTATGTATCACGTCAAGAGCAAGCTGGCTATAGCCATTTAGCCACTCGCCAAGAGATTATCGCCAATGAATACAACCTCAATATCCCCCGCTATATTGATGCCATTGATGATGATATTGCTCACGACGTTGAAGGTCATTTATTAGGTGGTATACCACAGCACAATATTGAGCAACTGGCGGTTATCCGCGCCACCACCCCCGATCTATTACAGTCGGCATTAGAGCCTGTTCGTCCGAAATATTTCATTTTAAAAGAAGAGATTAGTCAATTAAGCGCTAAAATTTTAAATGATGCACGTGTTCTACAACAATCTGAGCAATTAGCGAAGCAAACGCAAGCTTATATTGACCGCTATTGGTCACAAATCATTGCAATTAATGATCCTGAACAGATTCACCCGCTGATGGAAGTAATGTTAAACGATATAAAAATCTTACTAGCAAGCTTTAATCATCTTGATATCTATGACGGCTATCAGATTATTGCCGAAATTTGGCAAAATACATTACTCCATGACGCTGAAATTATTGCCGCAACTGATTTTTATACCGCAGCACGTAACCGAGTACCGAATATGGTCAACAAAGGTAGCGGTGCTAAAAAACGGTCTGAGCAAGACGGCTTTATCAGCAGTCTGATTCCAAGCGAATTAATTGCTACGGAATTATATGCCGATGAATTAGCTAATATCGACCACAATAAACAGCAAATCCAAACGCTAGAAAGCGAACTTGCGGATCTTATTGAAGCAGCCAAAGTCGAAGACAGCCCTGAGTACGATGCGCTGTATGAATCATTGAAAAAGAATGATGATGACGAACCGCTTGATACATTTGATAATAAAAAACTCAAACAAGAGTTAAAAGAGACACCAAAAGATGCTGAAGCATATTTAACACTTAAAAAAGTGGATAAATTAATCAGCCAAAAATTGACATTAAGTAAACAAATTAAAGCGGACGAATTGGCATTAAAAGAAGCGGTACAAGAACGGATTTTGAGCTTAACGGATCAAGAAATTGACACACTAATGTCTAAAAAATGGTTTGGTAATACCATTGTGTTACTGAGCGAATTAATCGAAAAACCGATTAAAGCCGAATTAAAAACCCTGCAAATGTTAAACGAACGTTATCAAGACACCTTAACTTCGATTGATAAAGAGATCGAACAACTCGAAGCCGAGTTACAAGCAATGATGCAAGATCTGGTGGTAACGCAATGAGTCAAAGTAAGAAATTAATTCCTAAGCGGCGGTTTAAGGCGTTTGAGGATAGAGAGGCTTGGAGTCTTTTAAAACAACTCAATGAATATGCTGAAATATTAACTGGTGGTACTCCTAGTACTCAAATTAAAGATTTTTGGATGCCGAAAGAAGTTCCATGGATGTCTTCTGGCGAAATAAATAAGAAAAGAATTTTTTCTACAGATAATATGATTTCCCAAAAAGGATTTGATAGTTCTAGTGCACGCTGGATAAAAGAGAAGTCAATTCTTATCGCATTAGCAGGACAAGGAAAAACTAGAGGAAAAGTCGCAATAAATGAATTACAAATAACAACAAATCAGTCTATTGCAGCAGTAGTACCAAATGAAAAACTTGATTCAGAGTTTTTATTTCAAAATTTAGGTATGAGATATGAAGAATTACGTTCGATTTCTTCTGGGGATGGTTCTCGTGGAGGATTAAATAAAAAAATCATATCCGAGCTGCATGCTACTATTCCGAATATTGATGAACAGAAAATTATTGGAATTTTTTTCCAAAAACTTGATAACCTTATTAATACTCAACAAAAAAAATTGGAAAAAGCCAAAACCCTAAAATCAGCTTATCTAAGGGAAATGTTTCCGAATGAGGGGGAATTAAAGCCTAGATTGCGGTTTAGTGTTTTTTGTGAAGATTGGACGCCTAACAAATTAGGGGATGTGACGATATGGAGTAAGGGAGCTAATTTAGCAAAAGATGTGTTAAATAATGAAGATAACGGACATCCAGTAATACACTATGCTGACTTATATAAATTTTCTCCCGTAATTGATAATGTAATTCATTGGTCTAAAAGTAATGAAGGTCATATTATACCAAAGAATTCTTTACTTTTCCCTATGTCAGATGTTACTCCTAGAGGTCTGGCTCGAACCACTACTATCACTAAAAAAAATGTAAGAGCTGGTAGTGATACTCTAATTGCAACAATTTCAGATGAAATTAGTGCAGAATATTTATCCTATCAAATAAATGCTAATCATAAGAAAATTTTTCCCTTAGTGACAGGAACCACAGTCAAACATATTAATGCTAGCTCTTTGTCAACATTATTTATTACACTAACGGATATAATTGAACAAAATAAAATATCGACATTTTTTAATTTATTAGAAAAGCACATAAATTTAGAACAAAAAAAATTAGATAAATTAAAACACATCAAACAAGCCTATTTAAACGAAATGTTTGTATAAAAGGAGTTAAGGAATGAGTCAGGTTGTAAAAGATGCCGCAGAAAAAATTTTTCAAGAAAATTTCGTCAGGGAATTAGAAAAACAGAAATGGCAGGCGCCTGACTTTTTAGATGGTAATCGACATAAAGTGACCGTTAATGATTTAGTCACCCATTGGCGTAATGAACTTAATCGGCTTAATGCCGATCAACTTGAAGGTGTTGAATTAACCGATAACGAATTTAGCCAAGTAATGGCAAAAGTTAACCAACTACAAAACAGTTACCAAGCGGCAAAATTGCTCGCTATGGAAGAGTCAAAAGGCAAAATTGATGGCATCTATCGCGATGATAACCCGCTTATCACCCGTAAGCAAATTACCTTAACTATCTTTAAAAAAGCCGAAGTGCGTGGCGGTGATTCCAGTTATCGCATTGCCCGCGAGGTACAAACCCCTAACGGCAACCGTTTTGATTTGGTGCTATTAATTAATGGTTTACCGTTAATTAATATTGAACAAAAACGGACCGATAAAAACCTTGACGAAGCATTTGAACAGTTTAAGCGTTACTATCGAGATGGTGAATATAGCCACAATTTTATGGCTTTTTCGCAAATGATGGTAATAAGTAGTGAAATCGAAACTCGTTACTTTGCCACGCCTAAATCAATTAGTGACTTTAACCCTAGCTTTGTGTTTCATTGGGCAAATAAATTCAATCAACCGATCAATCATTGGCAACAAGTCATTGAACACTTTTTAATGATCCCCATGGCGCATCAAATGGTGGGCGACTACTTAGTCATTGATGAAGCCAAAGAGGAAGAAAACCGCCGACATATGCTAATGCGCCCTTATCAGGTCTTTGCTTTACAAGCAGTAGAAGGGGCGGCATTTGGTTGGGATAATCCCAATAAAAAACCACATGGCGGCTTTGTTTGGCATACTACAGGATCGGGTAAAACTATCACCAGTTTTAAAACTGCGCTATTTTTATCAACTCGAGCTTATTTTGATAAAGTGGTCTTTTTGGTTGATCGGCGTGAACTTGATAGCCGAACCAGTGATAACTTTAAAGCCTATGCTGCCTTTGAGCCTGTCACGGTTGATGACACGCACAGCACTGCGCAACTTAGAAAACACCTTAGCACGCGCCAAAATGGCATTGTGGTCACCACTATCTTTAAACTGCATAATTTGGTTAAAGCCCTTGAAGAGGGTAAAGATAGTCACTTAGCCGATAAAAAAATTGTCTTTATTGTTGACGAAGCACACCGTTCCACCATGAAAAATATGATGGGCGATATAAAAAGCCATTTTAGAAGAAATGGGCTATTTTTTGGCTTTACTGGTACGCCGCTTTTTGATGAAAACAAAATTAAAGGCAAAATAAACGAAAACAGCGAAGTGATTAACACTACCGAAAAGTTATTTGGCCCTAAATTACATCAATATACCATTGATGAAGCCATTGCTGATGGCAACGTGCTCGGGTTTCATGTCGATTATATTAATACTGGCGAATTTAGCAGTTATGAAGATTTACGCGATAAGCTTATTGAGCGTATTAAAATCGAAAAACCAGAACAATCCGATCGCGAAATCGCCCGATTAGTACATAGCTGGAGCGAAACCGAAGTTGAAAAGCAAGCTATTGATAAAGCACTATTAGTTTATCATGATCAAACTCATATACCACAAGTGGTTACAGAGATTTTAAATAACTGGCAAGCACAATCTCAACAGCAACAATTTAATGCTATTTTAACCGTCGCTTATAAAGAACGGGTGATTGCCTATTATCAGGAATTTAAAAAACAACTTGCAAGCCAACAGCAAAAAATCAATATCGCCATGACCTTTAGCTTTGGTAACGAAAATGATCCAGATAATGTCGATCCCGAAATTATCAGTGCCATGTTTAATGATTACGCAGCGTTTACTGGCATTAAGTTTATCGCCGGTGATAAAAAGCATGGTGAACAAGCCTATTTTGAGGATGTGGTCGAGCGTGCTACCCGTGGCGGTAGTGGTCGTAATGGTAAAAATATTGATTTAGTGATTGTCGCTGATCAGCTATTAACGGGCTATGATTCTAAACGACTTAATACCCTTTATGTTGACCGTACCTTAAAACTACAAAACTTAATTCAGGCTTATTCGCGCACTAATCGCGTGTTTGGTTCTAGCAAAGAGTTTGGCACAATTGTAAATTTCCAAACCCCACGCCTGGCCGAACAAATGGTTAACCAAGCCCTTGAGCTATATGGTAGTGGTGGTAGAAGTAGCAAAGCGATTGTTGAAACCTATGCCACTGCTGTGCGAATTTTAGCTAACGATCTGGAGCAATTAGTTTTAGCCTTAGCCGATCCAACCCAATGGCAATTAATTCAACATGATCATAAAAAACTAACTGAATTTAGCAAAGCGTTTAAAGTTGCCGATGATCAGCTTAATATTGTCCAACAATATTACGAGTATCAATGGGATAATGCCACTTTTGGCATGACAGAGCACCGTTGGTTGCAATATGTTGGCGCATTTAAAAACTTAACCGCTAAAGATAATACGACTAAAAAGCCAATCGTAGCACCAACTTTAATCGGTAAAACCAAATTAGCGGGCACACAGGTGATTGATGCTGCCCATATTCTTAGCTTAATTGGATCTAAAGTGAAGCATGTTGATGGTGTGCAAACTGTTAACGACGAAACTAGGCGTATTATTTACGAACAAATCCAAGAATTAAGTCAAATGGGCGAAGATCAGCAAGCAAAAATATTAAAGGAATTTGTCGATTCCGAATTATTAACAGGTCGCCTATCCAGCCAAGTCCATTTTGATCAAGCATTTGCCAATTGGAAAAACGATAAAATCAAACATGCCGTTAACCAGTTTGCTAACGAATGGGGTATTGATAGCAAGCTATTATTACAAGCAATAACTGAGTTTGAACTATCAAAATCGGATATTGTGCCTTATTTTGCTGAAATTATTCAAACGATTGACTTAAGCAAAGCAAATAAAGATATTGATAATTTATTTATGCTCAATCTCGCCTTACATGATGAACTTCCACGTTGGATGACCGAGATTAAACAACAATTTAACTGATTACTTTTAAATAGACCCAAACCATTAAAATAAGGTTAATTAAAAACGGATAATTATTTATGGCTTACTATACCAACATCTTTTCACCCGAAACGTATCAAGCTTTTATGAATTCAGATAAAACAGTATCTGGTTTTCGGGTTCGACAAAAATTATTGGCAGAAAAAGTAAAAGCTGGGGATATTTTTATTTGTTATCTCACCCGACTATCTCGCTGGTGCGGGCTGCTTGAAGTGGTTGATGGTCCTTATGAAGATAGCACGCCCCTTTTTTTAGCATCGGATGATCCGTTTATTATACGTTTTCATGTTCGGGCTAAAGTGTGGTTACCATTAACCCAAGCCATTCCTATTCATTCTGACCAAATTTGGCAACACCTTTCTTTTACCCAAAACATGGATAAAAATAGTAGTAGTTGGACCGGATTGCTGCGTAATAGTTTAAATAAAATAAGCGAAAAAGATGGCAAGTTATTAATGCGCTGCCTATTACAGCAACATGACGTCGCCACTGATTATCCCCTTAATGAACAAGATCAAAAGAAATTAAAAACCCATACTGTCAATCGAACCGATAAAGTGGTTGAGGTTTCAGTCCCGAGTGATAATGAACTGGTCGATGATGAAGCCCCAAACCAAACCCCAGAAGTACGCGAATCAATCAAAATGCAAGCATTACTTGCCCAAATTGGTGCCTGTATGGGGATGAAAATTTGGCTACCGAAAGCCGATCGCAGCCGGGTATTAAAAGAGTGGAAAAAAGGCACCGAAGCATTATTAGAAAAATTACCGCTTAATTATGACGAAACCACCTTAAGCACCATTGAACAAATTGATGTGATTTGGTTAAAAGGACGCGCTATCACGCGCGCGTTTGAAGTCGAACATACCACTTCGGTTTACTCTGGTATTTTACGCATGGCGGATTTACTCGCCTTGCAACCCAATATGAATATAAATCTCCATATTGTCGCCCCAGATAGCCGGCAGGAAAAGGTATTTCAAGAGATCCGCCGACCAGTATTTTCGTTACTAGAAAGTGGGCCATTATCGGAGCGTTGTAGCTATATCCCCTACAGCAATTTAAAAGACCTTAGCAAAGTCAAACATTTAGACCGTATGACTGATGCGGTATTAGAAGATTATACGGAGCATGAGGCGTAATAGGAATCTAAAGATCTCAACTAAATTATAAACATAAATGTGAGGATATAGCGTATAGCTATAATTTATAAAACAAACCTATTTACAGCCCGCGTCTAGTTTAATAGGATAATTTACAATAATGTTTAATTATTAATAAAGATAATGATGAATTCTAAATACTATTTTTAGGATTTGAATATATTGATAATATATGGGATGAATGATGGACTCAGCGCGTGATAAGTTAGCCAAAATAATTATTGAGGCCGAAACATTATGCGAATTAGATTATGTTGATCTCAAAGGTTATGAATACTGGGGATGTGGTATTGATATGGTGCCACGCTCATGGAAAAAAGAAAATAAAATGCGTGCAAATTTTGCCAAGCACCCCAATCAATCACATGCGATAAATTGTGATGCAGACGCTGAAGAGAAAATTGTTGAGCACGGAATAGGTAAAAAACAAAGTATCAGAAGTATATTAGAAAATACGCCAGGGTTATCTCCTTCAAGCCTAGCACTCATTGAAAAAAGAGAGCATATCGGTACTTCTTCAGATTTAAATAATAAAACAACACGATCATTCTACAATTCAGACAATAAAAATAAAGCGCTAAATACAGATGTCGAAAAAAAATCTAGGCGGACAGCAAATACTATTCGTCCAATATGTCGTGCTTTTATCAATTTTCCTTATGATCGAAATATGTCTTTAAGTATTCCCGGAATCGAGGGCGATAATTATATAAAAATTTTTAAGGCGTTATCTAAGGATAAAATTGAAGTATATACTAAAAAGAAAATCTTTTATTCTTCATTATTGCTCTGGGGAAAAATCAACTACAATGATGATTTATTAACTATACCTTTAACGGCAGGAATTTGGATTAATAAGAAACCAGATTGTACTTATAAAATTAAGGTTGATTGGTCTACATGGTCTAAAGCTAAAAAAACAAGACTACGAAATGAAATAAAACTCGCACAACAAGATGCTAGACAATTAAAAAAAGAAAAGCGAAATAAAGATAACGCTTGGATTTTTTTTATTGGTGAACAAGATAAAGAAAATTTCGATATTTTTCATGTCAACGATAATAGACTAATCTGTGCTATTATTGGGCGTATTATTTATCCATAATTTTAGTAAAAATAAAGGCTATTAACATAGATCCATAATAATAACCTTATTTGTAGGAATTCCTAGCGTTTTTTACTGTAATGGGAGAAACTACTGTAATGAATATACATAAAAAAACAAAACTAACGCCTTATCACAGATAAGAGATATGGCGTTTATATCATAAAGAAAAACCGGTCACTGATTTGGCTAAACGCGTTATGGTCAGCCGTCTTACCATTTATAACGTACTAAAGAAAGCCCGATTGAAGCTTTTTGTTCCTCTAACCAGTAAAAATGAATATTATAAAACCATTCGTTATGGTATTAACCTTCTGATTAAAGTAGAAAAATCTATTGAAGATAAATTAAGACGGCAAGCTAAACGCTATAACAAAACCTGTTCAGGTGGTATGTTTACCTTTACTTAAAAATGAAACGAAAAAGCAAACTAGAGAATATTTATTGGCATTGATGATTTTTCACGTGAGCTGTATGCCGGTATTTACCCTGATAAATCCCAATTTAGCTCGGCACAGTTTTTACAAAACGATGTGTTAGCCCAGAGTCCTTATACCATTGAGTGTATTTATTCCGATAATGGTCGTGAATATCAAGGCACAAGTGAACACCTATTTATTAAAACGTGTCATAACCATCGCATTAAACAAAAATTCACCAAATCAGCTCGCCCACAAACGAATGGAAAGCCGAAAGAGTAACATTTTTGTTAAAAAAATTTTAAGTAAATTTGTGTTTATGTTATAAAATAATCTATATTTACCAAAGAATGTTTAAAAATGTGGCGTTTAAGCTAAATGGGTATTGCTTTTTTATTTTATTACTATAATATAGCTACCTCTTTGACGCGGGGTGGAGCAGCTTGGTAGCTCGTCGGGCTCATAACCCGAAGGTCGTTGGTTCAAATCCAGCCCCCGCAACCAATTCTACCAAACTTATCAATCATCTTTCTTAAAACAAACACTATTTTAATTTCGGCACGGCTAATAACGTTGCTACCGCTTCGCTAATGCGTCTAGCAATATAACTATTATTCATCGTATATAAATGAACACCATCAACGTTTTGCGAAACCAAATCAACTATTTGATCAATAGCATAAGCAATACCCGCATCACGAAATGCATCTGGATGATGTTCATATTTTTCCATCATCTGCTTAAACTTCTTCGGTAGGTTTACACCGCACATTGAGACCATACGCTCAATTTGATTTTTATTGGTTACTGGCATAATTCCAGCTTCGATCGGCACATTAACGCCCATATCACGTGCTTTATCTAAAAAAGCATAAAAATAATCATTATCAAAAAAGAGCTGTGAAATCAGTTGATCAGTGCCTGCATTCACTTTTTCTTTTAAGTGGATTAGATCTTGTTTTAATGTTGAAGCTTCAAGGTGACCTTCTGGGTAGCATGCGCCAACGATATTAAAATCACCACTTTCTTTAATAAAACTCACCAGCTCACTGGCATATCGAAAATCATCTTTAGGCTGTACATTTGGGCTGATGTCACCACGCAAAGCTAGCACGTTATCAATACCAGCACATTTAAGATCGTGAAGGATTTTCTGCATCTCGGTTTTACTGAAATTAATCCCAGGTAAGTGAGCGACACTCTCAATCCCATAAGTATGTTTGACCGAATGAGCAATATCGATAGTGGTTTGACCATTTAAACTCCCACCCGCGCCATAGGTGACACTGATAAAATCAGGTTTAAAATAACCAAGTTCACGTAATGTGCTATAAATGGTTTCTAAAGGCGATGTTTTTTTAGGTGGAAAAACTTCAAAGGAGAACACTGTTTTTTGATTAAAGAGTAGATTTGTTTTCATTTGTCTCATCCATTGGTTATGTCACTAATTATCCTTATTGACATTTCGCCGCCTAACATAGGCGGCGGTAATGTAAGGTTTAACAAAGTACTAGGTCTTAACAAAAGAGCCCTGCAACGTTGTAAAAAATAGTCACTAATTAAGCGTTTTTCTTACTTCTAATGTGGCTTGAACAAGGTGCTGTAAGCTTTCTACTACTTCTTTTTCACCGCGTGTTTTTAAACCACAGTCTGGATTAATCCATAATTTTTGCTTATCAATTTTTGCCAATAATTTTTCAATAGTTGCTTTAATTTCAGCCACAGGTGGAACACGTGGCGAATGAATATCGTAAACACCAGGTCCAACTTCAGTTTTAAAATGATTAGCTTTAAGCACATCAATTAACTGTAGATTAGAACGAGACGCTTCAAACGAGATAACATCAGCATCCATTGCATCAATATCTTTAATGATGTCGGCAAATTCGCTATAACACATGTGGGTATGAATTTGGGTATCAGCTTGAACTTTGCTATGTACTAATCTAAATGACGGAATCGCCCAATCAAGATATTCACTATTCCAATCCGCTTTACGCAGTGGTAATTTTTCTTTTAAAGCGGCTTCGTCAATTTGGATGATTTTAATGCCAGCCGCTTCAAGATCTAAAACCTCATCACCAATTGCTAATGCTATTTGATACACCGATTCTTTTTGGGAAATATCTTCGCGTGGGAATGACCAATTTAGAATAGTCACCGGCCCTGTTAACATGCCTTTAACAGGCTTATCCGTCAAGCTTTGAGCATATTTTGAATATTCAACGGTAATTGGCTTAGAACGTGAAATATCTCCCCAAACAATCGGTGGCTTAACACACCGTGTACCGTAAGATTGTACCCATGCTTTTTCAGTAAAGACAAAGCCATTTAAACTTTCACCAAAATATTCCACCATGTCATTACGTTCAAATTCACCATGCACTAACACATCAATGCCAATTTCTTCTTGTAATTTAATGCATTCAGCAATTTTTTGTTGATTAAACTCAGTGTATTCATTAAAACAAATTTCCCCTTTTTTGAATTTAGCACGGTTTAAACGTACATCAGGCGTTTGCGGGAATGAACCAATTGTGGTTGTTGGCAATAATGGTAAATTAAAGGCTTTTTTCTGTGCTGCTTCACGCACCGAAAATTCAGGCAAGCGAGTAAAATCAGACTCTTTTAATGCAGCAACTTTTTGTCGAACAGTTTGATTTGCGCCTTCGCGTTCACGCGTAAATAATGTCTGATTAGCTTTATAAGCTGCATGGCTATCTGGGTTTGCCTCATTAAATAGCTGACCAAGTTCAGCAAGTTCTTGTAGCTTTTCTTGTGCAAAAGCAAAATATGCACGTTGTTGAATCGTTAATTTAGTTTCATTTTGCAGGGTATAAGGCACATGCAATAGTGAACATGAGGTATTAATAACAATATTGGTTGCTTTTTGTTTGATTTTACCAAGTAATGCTAAGGTTTTTGAATAATTATTTTTCCAAATATTTTTCCCGTTTACAACACCAGCAAATAATATTTTATCTGATGGAAAACCATTATTTTCAAGCAATGTTAATGATTGCTTGCCTTCCACAAAATCAAGGCCAATACCATCAAAAGGTAAAGCAACAAGCTCTTTATAACAGTCACGTACATCACCAAAATAGGTTTGTAGAACAATCTTGGTTTGCCCTTTAACCGATAAAATGGCCTGATAAAGCTCTGCAAATAGCGCAATATCGTCCTTATTCAGATCTGTCACTAAAATGGGTTCATCAATTTGGATCCACTCAGCACCAAGTGCAGTAAATTTTTGGATGATGTCTTGATAAGCTTTAATAATATCAGCTTTAAAATCAACAAGCTGTTTATTACCTAAATACTGAGCTAATTTAAAAAAGGTTAATGCACCGATCACCACGGGTTTGGTTTGTACGCCTAACGCTTTGGCTTCTTGATATTCATCAAAAGGTTTAGTACCAGCTAATTTAATTTCTACTGAATCTTCAATTTCGGGCACTAAGTAGTGGTAATTGGTATTAAACCATTTTTTCATAGCAAGCGCACGTACATCACCTTTTTCACCTTGATAACCACGCGCCATGGCAAAATAGCGGTCAAGTTCAGGTAATCCTAAATCTTGGTAACGTTTTGGAATGACATTAAGTAAACATGCTGTATCTAATACCGCATCATAAAATGAAAAGTCATTAGATGAGATGAAAGCTATTTTTTGATCGGCTTGTTGTTTTAAATGCTCGGCTCGTAGCGCTTTGGCTTCATTTAATAATTCAGCTTTAGTTTTATTACCTTTGAAATAAGCTTCTGTTGCAAATTTAAGTTCACGAAGCTTACCAACTCGAGGATATCCAATAACAGCAGTATTCATGTTTATTTCCTTTTTATCCATTTTTATTTTCTTTAGTGATAAAAAGATAACAAAAAAAAATGATATTGAATAATTCTAGTTTTTTATTGGTTGATATAGTTTTTTTCTATATCAAATAGAATAAAAAATCCCACTATAGCTTAATAGCAGGATCTAACATGAACTGATCTAAATTTAAATCAATTATTGACGCCACTTACCATGAATTGGTCTTGAAAAATGGGCTAATACCGCAATCATACACACTTCGATTGATGCTCCCCAATAAATATGGCCCAGAATTTCACTCCAAAGCTCATAACCATTTAAATTCCATAACCAACCCACAGTCCCTTCAGCATCATAAGCAGGATGGCGAAAGCCAAGTAACGGAATTAAAAAACCATGCATAACAACAGTTATAATAATGCCATATAATGCACCATACCATAAGCGGATTTTATTACAATAATATGCGCCAGCAACATAAACAAAGGCAAAAGCGAAACTAAATAGCCAGTGATAAAGTGTTACCGCCCCTAAAACACTTGCGCCTTGATAAATATAATCCAGTGAATGGGAATTAATACCTAACCAACCAAGCCATGCATCAATGTGCGCTGCTGGTGGCGATATTTCACCTGGCAAGCGAGGAGGCATATTAACCTCTGAACCCCATTTCACTAATGAACTGAAAAAGCCACCAATGATAGTTGTCCAAATAATTACTTGGCGATTTGTTTTATTGCCGAACATATTGTGTTTTCCCATAATTAAAAGAATAAGTCATTAAATTATACTGCGCAGCAATTTGTGATAAAAGAAGAATAAATAGGATTGGTTGACTAAAAAAGCTATTTTAATAATTTTTTATGGTTATTTAAAATAAATCAATTAACTTTTTATCGTTTATTTTTGAAATAGTGTTTTATAAAGCATTTTACAGTGATTTTAGGAAAAGGTAATTTTTAGGGGGGAATTTGTTCATTTTATTGATAAATAATCAAGCATGGCTGCCATGTAAATTTAGCTTAAATAAATCATTTAGTGTGACGATGCATTATTAATACGGTATAGAATCCTGAATATTTTTTGCAAAAATATAATTTAAAATGTGAATAGGTAGAATTATTTGATTAATAAACATTCAGTGTAAATAGAATGTGTTATATTACTTTTCATGCTATTTTACAATTTGATCGGGAGTAAATTAAGCTCACTTAGAATGGTAAACGTCATATTTCCGGTTCCACGTTATGTATAGTATTGGAAAGCGTGTTTTCTTGCACAAAAAAATGATATCAGCTTCTGCAACATCAAACCGATAGACGAATTTGAACAATGCCTTTATGTTCCTTTTTATTAAGTTGTTGAACTGATCTGTAAACAAAAGAAGTGAGCGGTTAGAAGTTCTTGGGATAAAAACTGTTAGGTGTAAAAAATGGCTAAAATTTATCCTGTGGTTTTATAAGTTTTAACTTTTTCTGTAAAACATCACCAATCTTAGGATGAATTCGCTTCATATGGTTAACTCTTCCCATTGTTTTATTAAATAATTTCAAATATTCTTTGCTATTAGGATCTGTCTGAAATTTTTTTTCACATTCAAATACTGCGGCCTTAATCATATTCTTTTTCTTTTTTGTCATAGATGGTTTATTTTGATTCACATTTAAATTATGTATAATCTGTCTTTTGTTTCTAGGCATAATTTGATGTTTTATCCTATTAGGTTTGGCTCCTACTGATTTTAATAGACTGTAAATACGTCTAATGATATCTGTTTTTTCTTTTAATGTAATAATCTTATTAGCAGAGACTGTTATATCATCAACATACCTTGTATATTTGTAACCTTTCTTAGCTAGATAATCTACTAATTCACTTTCACGAGACCAGAATATTAAATTGCAAATATAGCTACTCGTTTTTCCTCCTTGAACAAGATAACCTTCAAAAGTTATTAGTTCAGCTAAATATTCCGAAACCTCTTTTGAAAATTTAAAAAAACCAACCCATACTTCAAAAACAATTTTTTTAGATATACTAGGAAAGAAATTAGTAATATCTTCTGTGATTAATATTTTTTGACCCAAATGATTTTTAGCATTGGTTAAAAAGTCTTTATCCTTTAGACTACCTTGCAAATAATCTGGGTAATTTACTTTCTTCAAGAATTCTTTAGATATCTTACCATGAATGATTTTTAATCTTTTTTTTACATTATAAGTGTCACGATAAGAACCATCACTTTTTTGTTTTCTTTCATGAAGAAAAAAGAAACTATCAGAAGAATGATATAAATCATCAAGTTCTTGTTTTGTTATACCTAATATTTTCGCTAATAAATCCAAATCAGCTACTGGTTTAAATAAATATTTAGGAATCATCAGAAGACTCTATAAGTTGTAACGCAGTCAAAGATAACATTTTAGCTAATTCGTGACTAATACCGTCAATTTCATTTTTATCGAATGCTAAGAAAATAAAAATACTAATTGGAATATTTAAAGCCTTACAAATTTTTTCGATAGTAGATAAGTTAGGATCTCGTTTGCCTTGTTCTAAAAGTGTAAGATAAGATATAGATAGCCCCGATAATTCTGCTAATTTAGTTTTTGACACTCTTTTTTGTGTACGGCACATCTTTAGAGCGTTACTAAAACTCATTACTGTTACCTCTTTTAGATTGCGAGTGACCTGCTGTAAACTAAAATCATTTTTTAGATATAAATTCAATTAGCTGAATTACAGCAGGAATCAGAGTTATACATCTATCAAAAATATCAAGTAATTGACTTGATGTATATTGTTCCTGAGATTCTTCTAGTTTTTGAATTATTTCCTCTAATTCTTTCCGTTTACTACTATCCATAACATCATGCTGCTCCTTTAAAATCATTTTTAATGTTTTAATGGAGTTCTTTAAAAGAGTCTTGTTATTTACTAACATTATTAACCTCGTTTTGTTTTTAATCAGTGCGACATGCACCAGTCGACAAAACAATACCGAACTGAAAAAAAACGTTATGGATAGTACAGGACACTCTATCTGGAGTAGCTTTAGCTACTCCAACAGTCGATTAATAATATTGCGCCAAATTACTTTCTGAATACGTATTGCGCAATCTTAAGTAAATTATATTCTGGCGCAATATTGCGGCTGATACTGATTGTTTAATAGTTATTACTACCAACAACCGGCTAATAAAGCCACTGCCTTTTTCGGTATTAATTAGGTTTATCTTTTAAAGAGCATCAGGATGGTTGCATCCTGTTTATAGTTAATATACTATATGATTTTACTTAATGCAATTTTTTTTACTGTCAGTTAAATAAATTTTAATTAACTGGACATTACCTCTTTTTCCTCATGTGTAATAGAACAGGCGGCCGGATGTTTCTCACCTGAAGATCCTAATATAAATATTATATGGTTGCTTTAAAAGCTAAAAAATACACATATATTTCAAATAGTTAATGTACATTTTCATCCATTTCTAAACTTAACTATACTATCTCAACAAAAATTCAACAAATAATAATCATTTTTATAAACCAACAATAAATCATACAAAAAGTTGAATACCGCATAAGTCGAATAGTTTCGATTTCATATAAATAGCACTTATAAATATTCCCAAAACACCCAAAAAACAAAAACACCAACCTGTATTTATTTACAGTACTTTTACTGCTATACTGCCAATATTATAACTAGCCTTATGTATTAATTTATTATGATAACTCAACTAACTATTAATAATTTTGCTATTGTGGATCAGCTTCTTGTCGATTTTACTTCGGGTATGACCGCTATTACCGGCGAAACAGGTGCAGGGAAGTCGATTGCCATTGATGCATTGGGATTATGTTTAGGCAATCGTTCCGATGCCTCATCGATTCGCTATGGTGCAGATCGCGTTGATATTTCTGCAAGTTTTGTACTTGATGATACACCAGCTGCTTTTGCTTGGCTCAGTGAAAACCAACTTGATGAAGGCAATGAATGTATTTTACGGCGCGTTATTAATCAAGATGGACGTTCTAAGGCTTTTATTAATGGTCGTGCAGTACCGATTTCGCAATTAAAAGATTTGGGGCAGATGCTCATTCAAATTCATGGCCAACATGAACATCAAAGGCTTTTGCGCAGTGACTATCAACAGTTGTTACTAAATCATTATATGAATGAGCCAACACTGCTAACACAGATGCATCAAGCTTATAAGCAATGGAAAGATGCAGTGCGTACTTACCAACAATATGAAGCTTCACGGCAAGAACGTGACGCACATATGCAACTTTTGCAATATCAGTTAAAAGAACTTAATGAGTTTTCGCCAATTGAAGGAGAATATCAACAAATTGACGAAGAGTACAAGCGATTATCAAACAGTGAACAATTAATTAACCTTAGTCAACAATCAGTCATGCTATTAGATGAAACTGATGATTATAATGTTAATAATTTACTAAGCAGCGTAAAAAATAGCGTTCAAGAACTAGCTGAACTCGACCCTTGCTTAAATAGCGTTTATAACATGTTAGAAGAAGCCTCTATCCAAATTAAAGAGGCAAGTGATGAACTGCGCCACTATAGCGAGCGTTTAGAACTCGATCCTGCTCGCGCCATGCAACTTGAACAGCGAATTTCAAAGCAAATTGCTTTGGCTCGCAAACATCATGTATCTCCCGAAATCCTACCCGAATTACATCAAAATTTGTTAGCTGAATTTAAACAAATTAATCAACAAGATGAGCAAAGCGAGCAACTGAAAACAGATATAAAAAAATATCATCAAATTGCTATTGAAATTGCAGCTAAATTACACCAAAAACGCTTAACAATCAGTAAAACGTTAGCGAAAAACGTGACCGCAACGATGCATGAATTATCTATGCCAAATGGACAATTAAGTATAGATATTGCTTTTAACGAAAATCGATTAAACAGCGATGGGGCTGATCAAGTAATATTTTTAGTCAGTACTAATGCCGGTCAAAATCCACAACCGCTGGCTAAAGTCGCATCGGGTGGCGAATTATCCCGTATTGCTTTAGCAATTCAAGTGTTAACGGCAAAAAAAATGGATACGCCTGCGTTAATCTTTGATGAAATTGATGTCGGTATCAGCGGCCCAACTGCCGCCAAAGTAGGGCAGCTATTAAGAGAGCTTGGGCAATCAACGCAAGTTATTACCGTTACGCACTTACCACAAGTAGCAGGGCAAGCTAATCAGCATTACTTTGTTAGTAAACAAACTAATAGCAAAAAAACGTCCACAGATATGCAAAAATTAGACAATAATGGACGGTTAAATGAGTTAGCGAGATTATTAGGTGGCGATAAAATTACAGATGCAACATTAGCCAACGCAAAAGAGCTACTTATTATCTAATTTAATTGTGGTAATATAGCGCTTTCATTTTAGGTGTGAAGGAAGCTTCTCATGAGTTTATCTGGTAAACGTATTTTATTAGGAATTACAGGTGGCATTGCTGCTTATAAATGCCCTGATCTTGTTCGCCATTTAAAGAAAGCTGGTGCGCAAGTGCATGTCGTTTTAACTGATTCGGCTAGCCGTTTTGTCACCAAAATGACCCTACAAGCCGTATCTGGCAATCCGGTATCAAGTGATCTATTTGATCCTTCAGCTGAGCTTTCTATGAGCCACATTGAACTCGCAAAATGGGCTGATTTTGTCCTAATTGCTCCCGCTACAGCAAATATAATTGCCAAAATGGCAAATGGAATTGCCGATGATCTGCTTTCTACCATTTGCTTAGCAAGCTCTGCACCGATTGCTATTGCACCTGCGATGAATCAACAAATGTATAAAGCCGCAGCAACTCAACATAATTTATCAGTATTAGCATCAAGAAATACCCTAATTTTAGGCCCTGATAATGGATATCAAGCCTGCGGAGATATAGGTCCAGGCCGAATGCTTGAACCGCATACTATTGTTGAAGAAATTGCTCACTTTTTTTCTAAAAAGTCGGTGCTTTCAGGTTTGTCTATTACAATTACAGCAGGTCCAACTATTGAAGAGATTGATCCTGTTCGTTACATTAGTAATTACAGCTCAGGAAAAATGGGCTTTGCTATTGCAAACGCGGCTGCACAAATGGGTGCAACAGTGACGTTAATTAGTGGGCCAGTTCATTTAGATACACCAAATAATGTCAACCGAATTGACGTTAAAAGCGCTAGACAGATGTACGATGAAGCACTAAATCACGCGCAAAAATCAACTATTTTTATTTCTTGCGCCGCTGTTGCTGATTATCATGCTAAAACAATTGCAACGCAAAAAATCAAAAAAATAAGCGATAACGATGAACTTACTATTGAATTAGTTAAAAATCCCGATATTGTTGCAAGTGTAGCAGCACTAAAAAGCCATCGGCCTTTTGTTGTTGGATTTGCTGCTGAAACCAATGATGTTAAAGCTTATGCAATAAAAAAATTAATCGATAAAAACTTAGATTTAATTTGTGCTAATGATGTTTCAGATAAAACTATTGGCTTTAATTCCGATCAAAATTCATTAACACTATATTGGCAAAGTGGTGAGCAAACGTTACCATTAAGCAGTAAACAACAATTAGCAACACAGTTACTTCAAGCTGTTATAACACGATATAAAGCGAGTCATGATGAAAAGAAAAATTGATATAAAAGTATTAGACAAACGACTGGGGAATGAATTTCCACTACCTACCTATGCAACGGAAGGATCTGCGGGTATTGATTTACGAGCGATGTTTGATAAAACAACTGAAATAAAACCAGGCGAAACCATCTTAACACCTACGGGGCTATCAATGCATATTGCTGATCCTAGCTTGGCTGCATTAGTATTGCCTCGATCAGGACTTGGTTCAAAAAATGGTATTGTGCTTGGTAATTTGGTTGGTTTAATCGATTCTGATTATCAAGGCCAGCTATTTGTTCCTGTTTGGAACCGTAGCCAAACGCCTTTTGTGATTGAAGCAGGTGATAGAATTGCCCAATTAATTATCGTTCCAGTTGTGCAAGCAGAATTTAATATTGTTGATGAATTTATTGAGTCAGCACGCGGTGAAGGTGGATTTGGACATTCGGGTAAAAAATGATCGTGAGTAGCAAAAATAAAAATCGCAAAGAAGACATATTACAAGCATTGGCAACGATGCTCGAATCCAATGAAGGGACTCAGAGAATCACAACAGCTAAATTAGCCGCAATGGTAGGTGTCTCTGAAGCTGCGCTATATCGACATTTTCCAAGCAAAACAAAAATGTTTGAAAGCTTAATTGTCTATATTGAAGATATCTTGTTATCTCGTATTAATGTGATTATACAAGAACAATCTGCTACATTTACTCGCTTACAGCTTATTCTTGCGTTGATATTAGGTTTTTCTGAAAAAAATCCAGGATTAACCAGAATTATGACTGGCCACGCATTAATGTTTGAGCAAGAACAATTACAAGAACGTATTAGCCAGCTATTTGAACGCATTGAAACCCAAATCAAACAAGTTCTACGTGAGCGAAAAATTCGTGAAGGAGTTGCATTCATAACAGATGAGCGTATTTTATCTAGCCAATTGTTAGCTTTTTGTGAGGGCATGATGGCACGATATTCTCGTTCAGGCTTTAAATATCTACCAACAACTAATTTTGACACACGTTGGGCTTTATTAGCCAAACAATTGGTTTAATCAATTTGGTAAACCAATACCTTGTTAAAAATTTTTATTACCGATTACTGAGGATAATACGATGAATTTTGAAGATTTTTCAAATCATGCCATTTCGTTTATCAAAAGGTACGATGGAGTGGTTTTTAGCTATATTGCACATTTTTGCTTTGCTATTATTATTTTTATTATTGGTAGAACTATCGCTAAATTTATTAGCAAGCAATTAAAACGAATATTATTAAATCGCCACGTTGATCCGACGGTAGTTAAATTTGTCAGCGCTTTGTCGTACTATGCCTTTATGGTAATGACATTAGTTGCCGTTTTAGGTCAATTGGGCGTACAAACCGCTTCGATTGTCGCTGTTATTGGTGCTGCTGGTTTAGCTATTGGTTTGGCGTTACAAGGCTCGCTATCTAACTTTGCAGCAGGCGTTATTTTAATTATTTTTCGACCATTTAAAGTCGGTGAAACAGTAGTCATCAATAGCCAGCAAGGTGTTATTGATTCCATACAGATATTTTCAACATCTATTGTTACCCCTACCAATGAACTAGTTGTGATCCCTAATAGTCAGGTTGTCAGTGCCAATATTATTAACTATACACGCTTACCTGAAAGGCGTTTAGATTTAGTGATCAATGTAGGCTATAACTCAGATATTCAAAAAGTATACCAAGTGTTAAAACAAGCGGTTGATAAAACCAGTAATATATTAACCAGCAAAGAGCCAACCATCCGGTTAGATGTCTTAGATGCTTCCTCAATGAATTTTAATGTATTAGTTTGGACATTAAATGAAAATTACGGTTCAGTAAAAGGGGAGTTACTTGAAAATATCAAAAATGCGCTAACAGAAAACAACATTAATATTCCATATCCAACAATGGATGTAAATCTTAATACTAAGTAATTTACTAAAGCTCCGTTGATAGATATCAACGGAGTTTTTACATTAGTTAATAGCAATTAAATATCTTGATCCATATTTAAAGCTGGTTTTTCACAATCAGGGCAACCAACCACTTTCGCTGGCACACCAGCAACGGTTGTATGTTGTGGCACGGGATCCAACACCACAGAGCCAGCACCAATTTTAGCGCCTTTACCTATCTCAATATTACCTAAAATTGTTGAATGTGCACCAATCATTACCCCTTCGCGTATTTTGGGGTGACGATCACCGTTTTGTTTACCTGTTCCGCCTAATGTTACTGATTGTAAGATAGAAACATCATTCTCAATCACCACTGTTTCACCAACCACAATTCCTGTCGCATGATCAAACATCACGCCACAACCAATTTGAGCTGCGGGATGAATATCAACACCAAACACTATCGCAATCTGGCTTTGTAAAAAAATGGCTAGTGATTTACGATCTTGCATCCAAAGCCAGTGAGCAATCCGATAAGCTTGTAATGATAAAAAGCCTTTATAATAAAGTAGTGGTGTTGAGTAATAATTAGTTGCAGGATCGCGAATATAGACAGCGATAATATCATTTATAGCTGATTGAATAATGCTTTCATCTGCTTCGTACGCCTGCCGAGCAATTTCACGAATTTCAATAGCAGGCATAACCTGAGAAACAAGCTTATTGGCTAAAATATAACTTAAAGCATCCCCTAGCTTTTCATGGTTTAGTAAAGTTGCGTGGAAATAACTAGCTAGCATCGGTTCGCTTTCAACTAATGTTGAGGCTTCTTGTCGAATGGTTTGCCATAACATTTCGGGTTTAACAACAATCTTTGCATCGTTCACAACAAGTTCCTATACACATTAACTAAAATTGCTAACATTGTTTCGCAAACTTACCTTGGAAGCAAGTACTGTATTAAGCTGGCATCATTAAAAAGTCAAATGGCAACGTATGTTTCCATTTTTTAATGAATACCCCAACTAGTCGCAGTTCGCTTTCTTATCATCACTTAAAGTAAATATTGCTATTACTGAAGTAAGTAAAACAACACCAGAAAGCACATAAAATGTTGTCGCATAGCCAGTATTATCAAATAATTTACCCACTAGCCATGATAGTACAATAACGCCAAGGTTTGATGAAATATTAAAACCAACTAAATAAAGCGTAGCGGATAATCGAGCGTCAAAATGGCTTACGATATATTTAAACATGGCTAAAATAAATAATGGAATTTCAATCGCATGAAATAGTTTAACAAATGAAATTAGGTAAATATTATCTAATGTTGCCGATAACCCAATTCGGCAAATCATAACTAACGCTGCAACTAACAATGATTTTTTAGCCCCCATTTTGTTAATAAAATAAGGCGCAATAATCATACAAGTTGCTTCTAAAAAGACTTGAAATGAATTTAAATAGCCATAGACTTGATAACCATCTTCTGATTTGTCAAAAAAGCTCGTATAAAAATTCGGAAATAATTGCTGATCATAAATAGTATAAAAACTATAAGTACCGATAACAAAAAGAACAAACAACCAAAACTTTTTCAATCCAAATAGTGAAAAAATTTCACCCATTGTTGGTATGGTTGATATTTTTTCTGCTGCAATATTTTTATTATGAGGCGTTGGCATTTGACCATTTTTGGGTTTAAAAATAATGTTAATAGTCAAAAAGATAACAGCAACACCCGATGCCATCCAAAAATTAATATGGGGATCAATACCAAATAAAATACCTGCAACAAAGGTTGCCGCCGCATAACCAAATGATCCCCAAAACCGCGCAGAACCAAATTCAAATCCAAATAATCGACTAATACGTTCGATAAAAGAATCAATCAAAGCACTGCCTGAAATAAAGCTAGCACTTAAAACAGGTGCACCGAGACAAACTCCCCAAATAAAATCATGTCGCAATAAAGGTTCATACACATAAATTAAGAACGGTCCAATCAGTACCATAATGATACTTTGAAAGGTCACTACCGCTTTTCCTATTTGTAATTTATCTTGAATAATGCCGTAGAAAATCATGAAAAACATTGCAGCAGCAGAGTTAGCCGCATAAACAATACCTAACTGTTCACCCGATAACCCAATTTTTTTTTGTAACCAAATTGCATAAAAAGACCACCAAAGCGACCATGCCGCGTAAAAAGTAATAAGGTAGCCAGATGAGAACCAATAATTTCTATTTTGTATCATATTCATGTTTATTACTCTTATGTTGTTGAAGTTTAGGTAGGTTTAACGTTAACATGTTAATGTTAACATTATGGGCATATTTCAGACGAAATGGATAGAACCAATTATCATAAATGTTATTTTCCTCACACTTTTTCTCGTTTAAATTTGTGCTATCATCATGTATGAGTAATGGCTAATAACTATTTTTTATCTTATTGAACAAAAGGATATAACAATGGCTTCTCTTAAGGATGTTGCAAAACTAGCATCGGTTTCATTAATGACTGTTTCACGCGCAATAAATAATCCTGAAAAATTAAATAAAAAGACTTATAAACGCGTTAAACAAGCTATTGAACAACTTAATTATGTTCCTGATTTATCGGCAAGAAAAATTCGCGGTGATAGTTCAGGACCTTGTGCTATTGGTGTATTAGCATTAGAAACCGCCATGACGCCATTTTCAGTAGAATTACTACAAGCCATAGAAAAAACCGCACAAAATCACGGTTGGAATACCTTTATTGTTAATTTATTTGATGATAAAGATGCCGATCATGCCATCAATACCCTGCTATCGTATCGCCCTAACGGTATCATCTATACCACAATGGGACTAAGAAAAGTTGAACTTCCTGAAAAGCTATTAGATAAAAATGTTGTATTAGCCAACTGTATAACGGATTCAAAAAAGTTAGCTTGCTATATTCCTGATGACTATTTAGGTCAATATCAAGCCATGCAACAGGTAATAAAGAAAGGTTATAAAAAACCATTATGTATCTATTTATCAGAAAAAACGCTAGCAGGAAAAACTAGGCGCACAGCAGCCGAACAAGCATGGATTGATGCAGGTAACAATTTGGATGATATTACCAGTTATCACACATCAATTTTGTCAGCTAACCTAGCTCAAGAATATATGGTGACAATTGATATATTGAAACAACATTGTAATAAAAAACCAGATTTTGATGTATTAATTTGTGGTAACGATCGGATCGCTTTTGTCGCTTATCAATTTTTACTTGGTCGGGGTTTTCATATTCCAAATGATGTTGCGGTGCTAGGTTACGACAATATGGTGGGTACTGGCGAGCTATTTTATCCACCATTGACAACAGTCCAATTGCCTCATTATGAGATTGGTGAACAAGCAGCTTTACATATTATTGATGGCAAAACCCAAAATGAAATAATACCTGTAGCGTCACCTTATTTAAAAAGACAATCTTTATAAGAAAAATTAAAGACTATTAAAACGAGTAATGCGGTATTTATCATTTAGCGTGTAATACGTAAAAATACCCATCATTCATATCATGTTATTGTCAAACATAAATATACGTCAATCAATTGATAATTAAGTAGGTCTATATCTTACTAACTAGTGGTTGAATATTGCCACAAGAATATGAACAATTGTATTACCAAAAAGAGCCATTTGCTAAGGTCAGCATAGACTAATATTTGGGTGAAAACCCAACAGATTACATTTATTCTATTTAGGTTAGGCATTACTAAGTTATCGTACTTTAACCCCTTTAATATATTATAATATTTAACTATAGTTAAGAAATTAACCTTGTACAACTAGTTAAGTTTTATTATTATGAAAAAATAAATTTCATTTTGGAGTATAGCTGTGTAGTTTATTGCGAGTTGTTCTTATCAATAATAATTATAATTACTCGCGTGATGCACAGAAGTCAGGCTTCCCTATCAAATTTTGACAATTTTCTAACGCATTGCTTCACGCTGTAATTTTCTTTTGTTTTTTCAGTGGTGGTAAAATTCAATGCAATCTTTACGTCAAGAATGGTTTTCAAATATCAGAAACGATGTCTTATCAGGTATCGTTGTAGCTCTTGCTCTTATTCCTGAAGCAATTGCTTTTTCAATTATTGCAGGTGTTGATCCCAAGGTGGGATTATATGCTGCTTTTTGTATAGCGGTTATTACCGCTTTTGTGGGTGGCCGTCCTGGAATGATCTCTGCGGCTACTGGTGCAATGGCATTATTAGTTGCAAGTCTGGTTAAAGCACATGGGATTGAATATTTACTAGCTGCAACCATACTATGTGGTATTTTTCAGATTATTGCAGGTTTTGTTAAATTAGGAAATTTAATGCGTTTTGTATCACGCTCAGTAGTAACCGGCTTTGTTAATGCATTAGCGATCTTAATATTTCTAGCACAACTTCCTGAACTGACCAATGTAACATGGCATGTCTATATGATGACTATTGCAGGGCTTGCTATTATTTATCTCTTCCCTTATGTCCCTAAAATAGGAAAAATTTTGCCATCACCGTTACTCTGTATTCTTATCCTTACGGGTATCTACATATATTTTGGGATGGATATAAGAACCGTTGGTAATATGGGAGCACTCCCTACGAGTTTACCTACCTTTTTGCTCCCTAATGTGCCTTTTAATCTTGATACATTATTGGTTATTCTGCCTTACTCAATTTCATTAGCAATTGTGGGATTATTGGAGTCGATGATGACCGCAACCATTGTGGATGATATAACCGATACACCAAGTGATAAAAACCGAGAGTGCAAAGGGCAAGGTATCGCCAATATTATCGCCGGCTTTTTTGGTGGTATGGCTGGTTGCGCTATGATTGGTCAATCAATGGTGAATATGAAGTCAGGAGGGCGAACGCGTTTATCCTCATTGATAGCCGGATCTATACTTTTATTATTAGTTGTTTTTTTGCAAGACTGGGTGAGCCAAATACCCATGGCGGCATTAGTTGCTGTTATGATCATGGTTTCAATTGGCACCTTTAACTGGGACTCGATAAAAAACCTTAAATCGTACCCACTTTCAACCAATATTGTTATGCTTGCAACAGTCATTGTCGTCGTATTTTCCCATAATCTTGCTTACGGCGTATTTACGGGAGTATTACTAGCATCATTGTTTTATGCCAATAAAGTTGCCCATTATTTGCAAATTAAAAAGGAGCAACCAGTTAAACAGCAATGTATTTATAAAGTATATGGACAAGTATTTTTTGCCTCTTCTGCAAAATTTATTAGTTCATTTGATTTAAAAGAGGCTGTGCAAAAGGTAACAATAGATCTTACCCAAGCGCATTTTTGGGATATAACGGCTGTAGCAGCCTTAGATAAGGTTGTGATTAAATTCCGCAAAGAAGGTGCACACGTAGAAGTTTTAGGGTTGAATAAAGCTAGCAGTACAATAGTTGATCATTTTGGCGTTTATGATAAACCCGATGCTAAGCAAACATTTAATAACCATTAAAAATAATGGTCTGCGTTGATGGCTCTACATTATCATTTATTGTGCGATTATGTGGTATGGAGTAATAATAAACTTATGACACAAATTGTATGATCAATTATGTTACCTAAAAAGCCATTTATCGCACAACATTTAAAACTTCTCAATAAAAAGCTCAGTTTTCAAAGCCAAACTTCACTGCCAATTGGCAGTGAATAGGCATTACGCATAAATAGATTTTAACTGCCAACTTTCTAGATTGGTGATTTTAGCACTACCATTTTCAGCAAATAGATTGACAATTCGCTCTGCTGGTAACTTAGGATAGATACGGCTTGAAAAGCTATATAAATCACCATTAATAAAAACTTCAACAGATGAAGCATCAACATATACATGCAAAGTTAATTTTTGTTTTTTTGGTAATGGTACGCTACGATAACCTTTTAATTCAATCCCCGATAAACTACGATCAAGTACAATCCGCTTAGATTGTAGATCAACATATAATAATGTCGCTTGTTTACCGTCTTTCGTTGCTGCTAGCTGTAAGCCAAATCGTTCAGCCGTGCTTTGCGTCAAATCAAATTCAACGTTAAGCTCGCAGCTAATAGATTCAATATTAGTATTTTTAAGCTCATTAGTAAGGGTTAATTCCTCAAATAATTTTGGCTTTTCTCGTAATGCTTCAAGCTCTTTGATGGGACGATTTCTGACTTTATTATCTTGATCTAAAATGAGCTCACGGGGAAGGGTAAATGCTCCAGCCCATTTATCTTTTTTACTTGGCATAATTGATTCCCACATATCCATCCAAGCAAAAATTAAGCGCCGACCATCAGCAGCAAGAAATGATTGAGGTGCATAAAAATCATGGCCAAAATCCATTTCTTGAAAAGGTTTAATCATTGAGAATTGTTGCCCTGGTTGCCAATCACCTACAAGGTAACCTGATTGAAAGCGATTACGATATTGATAACCTTTTGCTTTCATACCTTGTGGCGAAAACATAAGGATCCATTTATCACCAAGTGGAAAAAAGTCAGGGCATTCAAGCATATAAACATCAGGATCGATATCACTCACCAAAACATGGTCAAATTGCCAATTTTTTAGATCATCCGATCGAAATAACAAAACTTGCCCGATGTCTTGTGGGGTTCGTTGACCGACTACCATCCACCATTTACCATCTTGTTGCCACACTTTAGGATCGCGAAAGTGCATAATTCCGCTTTTTGGCGTAAGTACGGTGCCTTGTTTTTCAAAATGAATGCCATCTTTACTAGTTGCAAGGCATTGGGTTTGCTCAATTTGCTCATCATTACCTTGCCCATTTAACCAAATATGACCAGTATAAAATAAACATAATTTGCCATTATAATCCACTGCCGATCCTGAAAAGCAGCCTGATTTATCAAATTCTTGATCAGGAGCAATGGCTATTGGCAGCCTTTTCCATGTGACTAAATTATCACTAACTACATGTCCCCAATGCATTGGTCCCCAGTTTTCATCATAAGGGTGATGCTGATAAAAAGCATGATATTGGTCTTTAAAATAAATTAAACCGTTAGGATCATTCATCCAACCTGCGGCTGGTGCTAAATGAAAATGAGGATAGTATTGTTTATTCATTACTTTTTCTAAATTTTTGACAGCTTGATTGGCTTTATCAATAGCAGTAGACATAAAAATCCCCTTTTTATCCAATATTAGATACCTTTAACTAAATAGTATCCCAATTTAATTGTTAACGTTAACTATTAATGTAGTTAGCGATAAAATATGTGATGATAGTCACATATTTCTAATATCAACAATGAATTTTTTGTTAAATAATTTAGTTTATGGCAGACTTTTAAAAACAAGTCATAATTAATTCAACAAAAAATTAAACATCAATGATGTTATTAAAAAGTAAAAAAGATGATGTATTTTACAAAGCACAAGTAATTTATACCTGTGCTAGATTACCGCAGTCACTAACTATAATCGAGTTGAAAAATGAATAATACTAAAGTTTGGTCCCTTGGAGATGCTGTCATTGATTTGTTGCCATTTGGCGATATGAATTATCAAGCTTGCGCTGGTGGGGCGCCAGCTAATGTTGCTATTGGTGTTGCTAAATTAGGATTACCTTCCGCTTTTATTGGTCGGGTGGGTAATGATCCTTTTGGTGATTTTATGGAAACGACTTTCCGTAAATATCACGTTGATTGTCAATGCCTTGAAAAAGATGAACAACATCGAACCAGTACTGTAGTTGTCGATTTAGGTCAAAATGGCGAACGCAGTTTTACGTTTCTTGTGTCACCTTCAGCTGATCAATTTTTGTCTCAGCAAGCGATACCTGATTTCAACCAAGATATTTTACATTTTTGTTCTTTAGCTCTCGTCGGGCATCCTTGCCGGCAAACAGTCAAAACAGCAATCGAACGCCTTACAGCTAAAAGTGGCTTAATCAGCTTTGATATTAACTTACGCGAGCAGATGTGGCCAAATAAAAACGAAATGCGCACAACTATTACGCAATTTTGCCATGATGCTGATATCCTCAAGTTATCGGATGAAGAACTATTTTGGTTAACACAATGCAATGATTGGCATGAAGCACTAAGAAAGCTACAACAACACTATGAAGCACCATTAAAGCTCATTACCAAAGGTAAAGATGGCAGTATTGTATTATGGCAAGGTAAAATCTTTACTTTTGATTCGTTTCATGTAAATAGCGTTGATACCACTGGCGCAGGTGATGCTTTTGTAGCAGGATTATTAAGCAGTATTGCATCATCAGGCATGCCAGAAGATAAGCTAATGTTAGAAAGCATGATGACTATAGCTAGTGCTTGTGGTGCCTTAGCAACTACTCAAAAAGGCGCATTAACCGCATTACCTGATAGTGTATTTTTACAATCATTTATTAGCGATAACCCTACATTAACTGCGAAACAAATGGCCTAACAAAGAGTGCCACTAATGGGGTAGTAAAACCATAATTTTGGTTGTCAACTGCCCTTACTTAAATTTAATTCATTGTTTGTTAAAGCTAAATAATATTTAGCACTGGCCACATTGTGATCTTGCCCACTGATCTATTATAAAAACATCATCAATAGTTGACGGTTCAGGAAAAGTTAATTTTTCTAAGGTTTTTGATACATTTTTAGCAATATCCATAAAACCAATTTTATTTTGCAAAAAAGCCTCAACCGCAACTTCATTGGCAGCGTTCAGTGCTGTTGTGGCAGCCTGACCTTGATTGGATGCCTCTATCGCCAATTTTAAACAAGGATAACGATTAAAATCAGGTTGTTTAAATGTTAAAGCCGAAATTTGGCAAAAATCCAACGGTGGCACACTCGATGGAACCCGATCAGGGTAAGACATGGCATAGGCGATTGGCGTACACATATCTGGCACTCCCAGTTCAGCCAACACACTTCCATCTTGATAACGTACCATAGAGTGAATAATCGATTGCGGATGAATAAGAATTTCCATTTCCTCAGCACTGGCATTAAATAACCAACGTGCTTCAATGTACTCTAACCCCTTATTCATCATAGTGGCCGAATCGACAGAAATCTTTTTACCCATTGACCAGTTAGGGTGAGCAATGGCTTGCTCTGGTGTAACTGATACAAGCTTATCTAACGCCCAATCGCGAAATGGCCCGCCAGAGCCAGTTAAAACGATCTTAGTAATACCCTGCTCAGCCAAATTAGCAAAACCTAAATTATGCTGTACTTCGGTTGGCAAGCTTTGATAAATCGCGTTATGTTCACTATCTACAGGTAATAACTCAGCACCATACTTTTTAACCGCTTGCATAAATAGATGCCCACAAGTCACTAGTGATTCTTTATTGGCAAGCAAAATACGTTTACCTTTTTTAATGGCAGCAAGGGTTGGCTTTAGTCCAGCTGCCCCAACAATAGCCGCCATAACTTGATCTATTTCTGGCAATTGCGCTAAATCACAAATAGCTTGTTCACCACTTAATACTTCAACATCCAATTTTAGATTAGCAAGATTTGCTCTTAATTGAGCAGCCGCTTGCTCTGTTGCCATGGCTACGTATTTTGGCTTAAAGTCTAAACATTGCTCAGTCATTTTTATCACATTATTGCCACCAACTAAAGCATAAGCTTTAAATTGATGTGGATTTTGAGCAATAACGGTTAAAGTACTGCAACCAATTGAGCCAGTCGATCCTAAGATTGCGATATTTTTCATATTAATACATCAAGTTAATGTTATGGTTATTGAAAAAAGTGATAAATTCCTTAGCAGGAGCTTTATCTGTAATAATTTGATTAAACAGCGTTAACTCGCCAATAAAAGCCGGCTTAACTTGATTAAATTTAGTATGATCAACAATCAAAATATTATCATTCGATTTTTTCATGGCTTGCAACTTCTTATCTAGCTCTTCCAAATGATAGCAAGTTACCCCACGAGTTATATCAATCCCAGCAGCCGAAATAAACGCTTTATTTGGGCAAATCCAATTCAATTCACTATATTGCCCTATAGTGGTGGTAAAAATCGCATTATTTACCTGATACTGACCACCACATAAAATTGTCTTACAATTCGGCTTATTTTGTAATGCTAAAAATGCGTTTAATGAATAACAAATAGCGGTAAAAGTAATGGAATCATCAATAGCATCAATAATAAAAGGTATTGAGGTACCGCAATCAAAAAAGACGGTATCATTATCAAAAACTAATTTGCTTGCTCGTTTAGCAATGTGTAACTTTTCGTTAACTTGTTTATCTTGTTGGTCTGAAACAAAATATTGTGTTGCTTGATAACGAGCATCGCTGACAATATAGCCACCTAAAACACTTAATGAGGCAGGAACACTATTTAAATCTCGCCGAATGGTCATTTCTGAAACCGCTAACAGCTTAGCAGCATCTTTTAAATGAATCTTATCAGTTTTTGTTAAAATTTGAATGAGCTCATTAATTCTTTTTTGTGATTGTGATTGCGTTTCCATTCAGATTCCATCAACAACAATAAGCAACATAACGTCGCTTATTGATGGGTTTATTGATTAATAATTGCTTGATGATGTAGTGTTACCAGAAACAATAGCAATACCAGCACTTGCACCTAGTCGTGTTGCACCCGCTTGGATCATTGCTTCCGCCGTTTCACGATTGCGAATACCACCAGACGCTTTCACACCCATCTTATCGCCCACGGTTTTGCGCATTAATTTAACATCTTCAACAGTGGCACCAGCAACACTAAAGCCTGTTGAAGTCTTAACAAAAGCCACTCCGATTTCTTTACAAATGGTGCAGACTTTAACAATTTCTTCTTTCGTTAATAAACAGGTTTCTAAAATGACTTTTAATGGCACTTGACCACAAGCTTTAAATACCGCTTCGATATCATTTTTAACAGCGTCCCAATCATTGCTTTTTAACCAGCCTACATTAATCACCATATCGATTTCTTGTGCGCCCGCTTTAATCGCCATTTCGGTTTCATAAGCTTTAGCACAAGTCAGCATAGCACCAAGTGGAAAACCAACGACCGAACAAACTTTAACATCACTGCCATTGAGTAAGCTTGCAGCTAAAGGAACATAACCTGAATTCACACAAACAGAATAAAAATGATATTCCTTGGCTTCATCACAGAGTTTACGAATTTGATCTTCCGTCGCATTCATTGCGAGTAAAGTATGATCAATATACTTTGCATAGCTCATAACGAGATCCTTAAATTGTCTTTGTAATAATGTCTAATAAATATTGTTAGTAGGTAAATGAATAGTAATGTTACAAAAATAACAAAGATAAAGCCATAATGTTATTATAATAACATTATGTAACAATTGTATAAAATAGTACAGTCAAAAATAGCTTTTTAAAAAGCAGAGCGCGATCTTACAAAGATTAGATTTAAAAAAGTAAGATTTTTTGTGATGTGTTTAATTTAGCTATTCTTTTATATGCCAATTTTACCACTGCTAACACCGCTTTCGGCGTTGGCAGGTCACTTACGCAACCAATTCGCTTCGTTATTTAATTAGTTCACCGATCTTGTAAGCGAAAGGTTGTGCCTTACGCAGCAACCTTTCTTAAATAGCCTCGGCTAGATTAGTCCATATCAACCTCACGACCAAGGACTAGGGTTTAAGGACCGAGGCGCAAAAAGTCTGGCTAGAGTCTCTCGACCGGTATCTGTATATCTCACCAGTGCCTATCCACACAATGAACCGGTCACTATCCGGAGTAGCGTCACTCGTCCAGTGGTCGTCGGTACAGCTGGCACCAGGGTAGTTGAGCAAGTTGCCCCACTCAGTGAGGAAACCGCGTTAATATTGCGCTGGTAATGATTACTAGATGAAGATGGCGTGGCGCCGACTGAACCTTCACAGCCAGAACCACCCATGACACCTATACGCTGCGAATTAGTAAAATCCCTTACTCTTGGGCATCTGGTAACCGATACTTCTACACCAAGACAATGAATTAAAATAGTCATAGTAATTATATTCACCTCGGGTGACGAACCACTGCTTTAACTTAAATCCATACTTGATAACAGCACTACCATGACTATCTTGACCGACTAACTCGAATGTCGCTAGCAAGAGGGACGAGGTATATTACCTGGAGAATCGGAATTCATCTGCCCGTTAACGTAACACGTAATCCCCCTGGGCGTTCAAAACTACGCCAATCCTCAGCAGATGGGTTAGTCGGAACCACTGTCATACTTGCGGATTACCATGAATGACCGATGGCCAACTCAATGTACTTGGGCCTACCCCACCTATGCCTAAATAAAAGTACAAACCATTAGCACCAGTAGTAGGGAAGTTTTTATCATAATGGGGTCTGTAGACTGGGTAAAGAAGCCCTTATCTGGGTTCCAGATGTTTGATGGACCAGCAAAATGGACAGGCTACACTAATTAGTACCAGTTTAATAAGGTCATTGTTATGATAACCAAAAAACAAAAGGAACCAACAATGACAAATCTCATTTCAAGAAGAGAAAAACGCAGTTTTAGTAATGAATTTAAAAAACAGAGGGTAATGTTATACCAAAATGGAAAAAAACGAGCGGATATTGTCACCGAATACGACCTGACTAAATCCGCATTAGATAAGTGGATTAAGCAATATCAAACCACTGGTGAGTTTACAGCTCAAGCTAATCGTCGTGCTCAAGAAAATGAGCTCATAGCCCTACGTAAAGAGAATAAGCGATTATTAATGGAGAATGACATCCTAAAGCAAGCGGCGTTGATAATAGGACGAAAATCAAATTAATCACCGAGAATCAACATCGATATAGCTTACGTGCGTTATGTCGATGTTTACAAGTGTCAAGAAATCGATTTTATTATCAACAACCATTAACCAGTAAAAAAACAGACAAAGAGCTTAGTAAAAAAGTGAAAGCGATATTTAACGATAACTATCAAGCCTATGGAACAAGGCGACTACAAGCAGAGCTTAGGGAGAAAAGCATACTATTATCCCGTCGCCGAATTGGTCGAATCATGCAAGAAAATGGATTAGTATCAAAATATACCTGTAAAAAATATCGTGCTAATACAGAACAAAGCAACGAATCAACAGTAAGTAAGCAACTTAATCGTGAGTTTACCGTAGGCCAACAACGCAAAGTGTTAGTGGCTGATTTAACTTATGTGAGAGTAAAACAACAATGGCATTACCTTTGTATGATTATTGATGTAAGCAATCGAGAAATCGTGGGACGAAGTGCAGGAAAACATAAAAATGCTCAACTGGTTATGGATGCTATCAGCCAAATCCCTATTAACTTAAATTCAGTTGAGTTATTTCATTCAGATAGAGGAAAAGAATTTGATAATCATCTACTTGATGAATGTTTAAAGGAGTTTGGAATTGAGCGTTCATTAAGCCATAAGGGATGCCCTTATGATAATGCTGTTGTTGAAGCAACATTTAAAGCGGTGAAAACTGAATTTGTGTCAAACACGATTTTTGATTCACTTGAACAACTCAGGTTGCAATTTAATCACTATGTAGATTGGTTTAATTACAACAGGCTTCGTTCGTCTTTAAATTACCAGTCACCCATTGAATATAAAATGAATCTATGACCTTATCTTTTTGGTACTAAAAAGTGTGGACATACCACTAGGAACTAGGTAATATTATTGTATACCAAAAGGACATCTTTGTAAGAAATTAGTTTTTTTGTATATTATTTAAATACGATTAATCAAATTTATTTGAAGATTATATTCTTGGCTAAAACCCTAAAGAGCGTTATTAATAATCACTATACTTTATTTGTAACTTTAATTGAAGCTGTAGACAAGATTGGATAGAGTAAAAATAGTTGACAAATAATATCAACTTTAAAACACTGCTCTTTTATTCCAGATGGAATGTTCTACTGGAATCCATTTATCATCTTTTTCTTCAAACCATACGGTTAGATTTTCTTCTTTATTGCTAGCCCATGTGACTTCCCTAATTTTAATATCCCTGCTTTTTATTTGTTTTTGTGTAAAAAACTTGAATAAACCAGCTCTAAACTCAGTAATAAAACCATCCTTTTTACCCAAAATAAAAGTTTTATCCCATAAAGGGGGATATTTTTTTATTAAACAATCTATAGGTGCCTGTTTTACCTGATTAAAATGTATAAATTTTTTTATGGTATCGTTATCGCTATCATTTAACGCTTTATTAACTATTATAGGATTTTCGTGATTATTTTCTTCCATTATCTTAATTTTATTGCACGGAGATAATAGCAAAATAAATAATATAACGAATCCGCTTTTCTTCATATCTTTATACTATTATTAGGTAACATAGGTTTTAGCTAATTGAGAATATAAGTGGCATTTTGGTTATTCATTTCCTACGATTAGAGTAATATTGCCTTTTAAATACCCCATAGTTAGTACATAACTTACCTAGAAAATTATATTACCTGTTTTAGTCTTTTATATTCAATTTACCTCATATTTATTTAATGTCCCATAAAGTTATTCGGTATTATGAATAATTAGCCATTGTTTTGTTACTTTCCTTGCTTGTTGCAAATTGTTAAAAAATATAAATCTAACACTTCTGGGCGACATGCACGCTGTTTAATAAAATTAATCTCGAAAACATCAGTTGTAAAAAAACCTTACTCTTTATAAGTAAGGTTTAGGAAGTTAACATTAATAAACAAAATTATGCTTCTATAGCAACTCGTAATTTCTTCATTGCATTTTTTTCAAGTTGACGAATCCGCTCAGCTGAAACACGATATTTATCGGCTAGCACTTGCAATGTTGATTTACTATCATCAGAATCTAGCCATCGTGCTTTAATGATATCTTGGCTACGTTCATCTAATTGTGATAATGCATCATGTAACTTATCTGTCGCGTCATTTTCCCAATTATCATTTTCAATTGACTTAGAAAAATCAGAGTTACTATCTTCTAAGTAGAGAGAAGGTGCAACAATTGAATTATCATCATCATCACTATCTACATCAAATGACATATCTTGAGCCGACATACGAGACTCCATTTCAAGCACGTCCTTACGGCTTACACCCAACTCATTAGCCACCATATCAACTTCGGCATTATTAAACCAACCTAAACGTTGTTTGGTCTTTCTTAGGTTAAAAAATAGCTTTCTTTGTGCTTTGGTTGTTGCAACTTTAACAATACGCCAATTTTTAAGTACATATTCATGAATTTCAGCTTTTATCCAATGGATTGCAAATGAAACTAAACGCACCCCGATTTCTGGATTAAAACGACGCACAGCCTTCATTAAACCGATATTACCTTCTTGGATCAAATCCGCCTGTGGTAAACCATACCCTGAATAACCACGAGCAATATGAGCGACAAAACGTAAATGAGACAAAATAAGTTGTCTTGCGGCATCGACATCGTCATGATAATAAAGTTTTTCACCCAATGATTTTTCTTCTTCTGCAGTTAGCATTGGATAAGTGTTAACCATACGAACATATGATTCAATGTTACCTTGTGGAATTAAAGCACCTACTTGGATTTTTATATCAGTATTCATTTAACTCCCCCTTTATCTTAACTAATTCTTGTTACATAAATTAGATGTAACAATCAAAAAACGTAAAACTACTGTCTATTTATTACTTTGACCTTCAGACTATAAATTAGTTCATCCTTTTTATGTAAAATCAATAAAAATATCCCTAAGTTAGCTACTCATCAATACTAATATATATTTTAGTTAGTTACGTAGAAATAGCTAGGTAATTTTTGTCATTTTTAAATATTTTTTTGTTGCAACAAATGATGAAAACCATCCAATAATTATAGTAATAAGTAAAATTAATAGGCTTTCATCCCATAATAAACCTTCAATATGAATTATTGTTCCAAAAGCATCAGAAACATTCAATATGATTGCTTCTATTTGAAAAATAAATATTTCTGATAATGCCAACGCAATAATAGCGCTAATAAAACTAATAAAAATTCCACTATATAAAAAAGGGCGCAGAATAAAACCTTCTGTTGCGCCAATTAATTGCATAACAATTATGGTTTGTTTTCTAGCAAAAATATTCAAACGAATACTATTACCTATTACAAGTGATACAGCAATAATCATAAAGATTGAAATAACCCAAACAATAGATTTCACCATATTTGTTAACGCAGTTAATTTAGTAAACCAACTATCATCTAACTTTATATCATCTATCCCCTCAATATTGAGTAATTCAGCTTGTAACCGATGCACTACCTCTGTATTTTTTGCTTCTTCTTTAGGTATAACAATCGCCACTGCCGGTAATGGGTTTTCATCTAATAGATCTAATGCACTGCTAAAACCAGACCATGCCTTAAACTCTTCTTTTGTTTCTTCTCGAGAAAGGTAATCAACTCTATCAACCTCGATAAAATATTTAAGCTTGCTCAATAATTCAGCTGTCTGCTCTGAAGTTAATTCTTTATTAATATAAACAGTGAGATTCGGTGTTGGGTACCATTTATGTGCAGCTTGATTAGCATTCTTCCAAAGTAAATAGCTAATAGTGGGTAACATAATAGAAATTGCAATAACAAAAATAGTCAGTAATGATGCAAAAATATGTTGTGTAAAATCATTAAATGTATTGCGCCAAGCATAACCAATTTGCCTTTTCCAACGAGACAAAAAGCTATTTTGATTTTCTTTCGATTTAGCAGAATTACGCGTCAATTTTTAACCTCTAAACGCCCTTCAGTTAAATGCAATATTCTATGATGCTTGCGACGAATAAGTCCTATATTGTGTGTTGCCATTAAGACGGTTACACCAGCTTGATTGAATTCTTCAAAAAGTTTTAAAATATCTCTTGATAGTTTATCGTCTAAATTACCTGTCGGTTCATCGGCAAGCAAGACGCTTGGATGGTTAACAATTGCTCGCGCAATTCCCACTCGCTGCTGTTCTCCTCCCGATAATTGTATTGGGTAAAATTTCATTTTATCTATCAATCCAACCTTATCCAACGACGCTGAAACTCGGCTACGAATTTCTTCCGCGGGTTTACCTAAAATGATCAATGGAATAGCAACATTATCATAAACGGTATGGTCCATTAATAACTGATGATCTTGAAACACCATGCCAATAGTGCGACGTAAAAATGGTATATCATGTTTTTTTAAATTTGAAACATCAATGCCATTTAATAATACTTTACCATCATTAGCTTTTTCTAAACCACAAGTTAACCGCATTAACGTACTTTTACCCGCACCAGAATGTCCTGTTAAAAATGCCATTTCTCCGGATGATAAAGTAAAACTTATATTCTGCAGTGCTGGCTTACCACCAGAATAAATCTTACTTACGCGCTGAAATTGGATCATGAATTTTCTCTATTCATCTTTTTCATCAAATAGGGCATTGATAAAATCATCGGCAACAAAAGGTCTCAAATCTTCAATTTTTTCACCAACGCCGATATAACGTATAGGAATATTAAATTGATCTGCAATACTGAAAATAATACCACCTTTTGCCGTACCATCTAATTTAGTTAATGTCAAACCTGTCACACCTACTGCTTCATTAAATAGTTTAGTTTGGCTAATAGCATTTTGGCCGGTACCGGCATCAATAGTTAACATGATCTCATGAGGGGCTGTTTCATCTTGTTTTTTTATCACTCTGACTATTTTTTTCAATTCATCCATTAAATGAGATTTATTTTGCAAACGCCCTGCTGTATCGGCAATTAACACATCTATTTTTTTTGCCTTTGCTGCTTGTATTGCATCAAAAATAACGGAAGCTGAATCAGCATTAATATGCTGCGCAATAACAGGAATATGATTCCTTTCACCCCAAACTTGCAGCTGTTCAACGGCTGCTGCACGAAAAGTATCACCAGCAGCAAGCATAACTGATTTACCTTGCTGTTGAAATTGACGAGCTAATTTGCCAATTGTCGTGGTTTTGCCTACACCATTAACACCAACCATTAAGATAACAAATGGATTATGGTTACTCACCTCTAAAGGTTTATCTACCCCATCTAAAATAGACTTCATTTCTTGTTTTAAAAGTTCTTGAAGAGCATCAGCATCTTTTAATTCTTTTCTTGAAGCCTGTTGAGTTAACGAGCTTATTAGTTTTTGTGTAGTATCAAAACCAACATCAGCAATAATAAGTTGCTCTTCTAGCTCTTCAAATAAAGCATCATCAATTTTTTTTCCTTTGAATAAACTTAGAAAACCAGCTCCAATATTCTGTTTAGTCTTAAAAAGACCTTTTTTTAAACGAGAGAAAAACCCTTCTTTTTTTTGTTCAACCATAAATAATTCATCCCATGATCACTTAAAGATCATTTTATCTTATTTTAGAATAAAGCCCAATTAATTCGATATTTTTAGAAATTATAAAAGATGGAATTCGTTGATCATAGCCAATATTGGTTATAAATAAAGATATTGAGTTGTGATATATCGCCATTCATTTAATGGCAACTGATGAGCAAACAGATTGTATGCGCCTATTTGAACTCTAACCAGCCTTAAACAAGGAAAACCAACAGCGGCACACATACGTCTAACCTGTCGATTTTTTCCTTCTGTGATTGTAATGCTTATCCATGAAGTTGGTATTGTTTTGCGCTCTCTAATAGGAGGAAATCTTTGCCATAATTGCAATGGTTCATCAAGAAAAGTTACTATAGCCGGTGCGGTATAAAATTCTTTTAATTGAATTCCTTTTCTTAACCTATCTATAGCTTTTTGATTAATAATGCCTTCCACCTGAACCCAATATGTTTTGGGTAATTTAAACTTTGGTGAGCTGATTTTTGCCTGCAATTTACCATTATTTGTTAGCAATAATAGCCCTTCACTATCAGTGTCCAAGCGTCCAGCGGGATAAAAATTAGGTAATGTAATATAGTCTTTTAATGTCTGATATTTTTCATGCGCCGAAAATTGTGTCACAACATTAAACGGCTTATTAAAGGCAATTAGTGAACTCATTTCATTCCAACATCAATTCAACATCAACTTATCATCTTCAATACGTTATTCTTCGGACTATCCGCTCTAGATATTACTATACAAATAAGCGCTCCATTAAATAAAATACCAAACGTAAAAAAGCCCAGCATCACTGCTGGGCTTCACTAAATTTAAAAGTCTGGCGGCACCCTACTCTCACATGGGTAATACCCACACTACCATCGGCACTACGGCGTTTCACTTCTGAGTTCGGCATGGGGTCAGGTGGGACCACCGCGCTATTACCGCCAGACATATCCTGTCTTCTCTTCTCTCAATTACTGTGTATTATCTCATATCCACAACAATCTCTCAATCCGGAACAAACTGCTCTCTCATTTATTAAACAATTTAAAGTCAATCTCTATACAATCATCAACTTCAATCATCCTATCGCGTAACTCCAAAACAACTCCGAGTTGTAAGGTTAAGACTCT